>CAJAXK010000470.1 GCA_903946925.1 uncultured Bacteroidales bacterium
AGCAGTGGCCGAACCGGTGGCTGCTCCGTAACAAATCGGATTGTTAACAACTTCCGCGCTGGCCGAAAGGGCTGTTGCCGGTTGCGTAACCGTTGCGCTTGCTGTGGCCGTACACGAATGTGCATCGGTAACAGTAACCCAATAAGTGCCATAAGCAAGTCCACTGGCTGTTGGCCCTGTTTGCATCGGGCTGGTTGACCAAGTGTACGAATAGGCTGCGGTTCCCCCACTTGCTGTTGCTGTAACGGAACCGGTCGAATTACCGTAACAACCTACGTGGTTTACTACCGAAGCATTGGCCAAAAGTGCTGCTGAAGGCTGCGTTACCGTTGCGCTTGCCGTGGCTTTACAGGAGTTGGCATCGGTAACAGTAACCCAATATGTGCCGGTTGAAAGTCCGGTGGCAGTTGCCCCTGTTTGTACAGGGCTGGTTGCCCATGAATAGGAATAGGCTGCTGTTCCCCCACTTGCCGAAACTGTTGCAGAACCAGTTGAATTACCATAACAATTCACATTGCTTACAACCGATGCATTAGCCGAAAGGGTGAGAGGCTGGGTTACGCTTGTACTGGAAGTTGCCGTACACGAATGGGCATCGGTTACCGTTACCCAATATGTACCGTAAGCAAGTCCGGTTGCGGTTGCCGCGGTTTGCAAGGGGCTGGTGGACCAAGAATAGGAATAGGCTGTAGTGCCTCCGCTTACTGAAACCGTTACCGAGCCGTTGGAATTCCCGTTACAATTTACGTTTGTCAGCACCGAAGCATTGGCCGATAGGGTTGCAGGCTCTGTTACCGTGGTGCTGGAAATTAATGAAAGGGAAGTTGCGTCGGTTACGGTTACAGTGTAGGCACCTGCTGTCAGGCCCGATATTGTTGCCGTTGTTCTAACAGGGCTGGTTGACCAGGCGTAGGAATATGGAGTGGCTCCTCCACTTACTGTAACAGTAACCGAACCTTCGGAACCGCCATGGCAGGGCACATGGGTAACCACCGAGGCAGTTGCCGCAGCATTGCTGCTCTTGCCGACGGCCAGAAAATAGTTGTAGCTGGTGAATGCGTTGCCGGCGGTCTCCAAACCGACGAAGCTGAATCCGGCGGTTTGCGAAGCCGTATAGACTGATGCCTGGTAGGGAGTAGCAATGGCCAGGGTGACAACATTGCCAGTTGCGCCCCACACCGTCATGGCGTATTTGGTGCCCGAGGTGAGGTTGAGCAGGGCTATATGGTGCAGGGAAGCTGGCCCAAAAGTGTATTCCTTAGAGGTTGCAAAATCACTCCCTGTCGGGGAGGTGAACGTCACAGTATCGGTCGCCAGTATGCCGGTCAATGCATTGGTGGTTTGGTTCACACTGGCGATGGTCAGTTTTAAGGTGGAGGACTGATTGAAGGGCGAAACGCCAATCAGCCTTATGCCAATGGCATCGATGACCTGTCCGCTTTGGCCGGCAGTAAAGATAAGTCCTTTCGACGAATTACCATTGTAGGATGAACCAGAGATTCCCACGCCACTGTTACTAGTACTGGTCATATTCAACCCTGACACCCGCCATTCGGTTGCCGCGAAGCTAAGTGATGTTGCCTGTAAGAAAATGGCAACTAAAAATGCATATCTCCAAAAACCGGAAGCAGGCTTTTGGAGTTTTGTTGCTGTAATGTACTTTTTTCTCATACTCTTTAGGTTAATTTTAGAAGTGCCTGTCATGATGTTCGCAATTTTCGGACAAAGATGCAATTGAAATGTATGAAAATCTGGTTATTGGGTGAAAAAATTGTCTAACTTTTATCCAGGCAATAAAAAAATAAATTATATAAATCAGAATATGAGTAAGTTAATCTAAAATAAATTAGACAAATATAAATAGGTTGAGCTATTTATGCTTTGTCGTCGCGTTTTTTTAAATAGCGACGATAATAGCCTGGTTTTACACCTGTAACCAGCTCAAAAGCGGAGTAAAAACTTTGTCGTGAACCAAAACCGGCCTTTTCGGCAATAGTTTCAGTTTTAATCAGCAAATATTCCGGATCACCAAACATACGGATCATTTCATTCACCCGGTATCGGTTGACAAAGGATTTGAAATTACTGTTGACTGTTACCTTCAGTGCGATTTGGATGGATTTATATGGAATATTGATATGTTCAGCCAACTCTTCTGCTTTGAGGGCTGGATTTAGAAACGGTTTTTCATTTTCAAAAAAGAGTTGTAATTGCTGTATTACTGTTTTGGAATCTACAATCGCCAGATCAGCGTGAGTTTCTGGTAAAGCCGCTGTTTCTGGTTCGGAAGATAAAAAAAGTGGTTTTGCCTTTGTCTCTTCATGCCGTTCGATCAACGCATCATAAGCCTTGCTGCGTTGTTTTAAAAGTCTGTAAATAAATATAGTAACCAAACTAATCCCAATCAGCACAATGACCATAATCAGTATGACTACCAGCCGATAACGTGCGCTTTCTTTTTCATAATCGAGCTTATTCTCCAGATTGGTATTTTCGAGTTCTATCCTTTGGTTTTGGTATTTTTGTTCAATGGTGTGAATGGCGATCTGCTTTTCAGTGTTCAGAATGGAGTCGTTTAAGAGATTGACCTGCACAGTAATTTTATCATAAGCTGCCAGTTCGCCCCGCTCCCGATAAATCCGGGCAAGTTCCTTTTTGAGACTTAGTTCAAGGGTTTTATCGCCAATTGAATCGGCAATAACAATCGCTTCACCAAGATATTTTTTTGCCAGACCGATGTTTCCGGATAATTCCGCCACTACCGCCTTGCCACTATACGCCCTGATCATACCATCAGGAAAGTTACGCGCCTGGCTTTCGGATAGAATACTATCGTACAGGGGCATTGGATTGTACAATTCATTTGTGGCTTTATAGTGATCGTACATGTCATTTTTTTTCATAAACGCACTGGCCAGGTTGTACCTGATAATCATATCGGCCCCGTGAAATCCGGTTTCTTTTGCTACCTGTATGGCTTTTTGATAATAGTAAATTGAACTGTCGTTATTGATGTATCTGTAACTGACGCCAATATTGGTCAACGCATTTACAGCACCTTCCCAGTGTTTTGCGCTTAAAGCTAATTTATATGCTTTTAAAGTGTAGAAGATTGCATCATCCTGACTGCCGATGGTTGCAAAATTATTACCGATGACCAGAAAGGCATCGCTGGTCATTATAGGAAGGTTCAAACTGTCAAGTATAAAGCATGCCTCCATCATGATTTTCTGCGATGCTTCTATATCTCCTTTATTGGTAAAAATCCTGCCGAGCCTTACATCTACTGTAGCTAATCCGGTTGCATTGCCCAGACTGTGGAAAATTTTCTTGGCCAGGGTAAGGTTTTTCTCTGCAAGTTCCAGGTTCTCCATCGATAAGTATAATTCGCCCAGTTTGAGGCACGATTCGGCAAGCAATAGCGAATCCATTGATTTTTCGGCTATTGAAATCACCCTGTCCCAGTTCGATACAGACGAATCCAACTGGTTGCGGGCAGCAAAAAATCCAGCTCGTAATTGATAATAACGGATTAGCGAGGAATCACCGAAATTGTATCGATACGCGATTTTCAATGCCGAATCGGCATAAAGCAGGGCACTGTCGGCTTGTAGGACTGCAAATTGACGTGCCTTAAATAGGGCATGTTCGTATCTTACCTTCTCCTTTTCGATTTGTTCTTTATCCGAAATAGGGCTGTTGCACGAATATAGCAGAACAAGAAAAACTGATAAAAATCTGACAGACATGATAAGAAATGTTCGTGGCAAAGGCATTTTGGGGAGTTTACGTGATATGGAACACAAATGTAACAAAAACTTAAGCAATACATCAAAACCGCGAACAAGGATTTTCTGCCCGTATACATACCCACAAAAACAGCCACCCATTACTGGATAGCTATTTTTGTTGATATAACAGCAAAGTGTCAGTGTGACTGAAAAATCCGCCCCGACACTTTTTTAATTCACGTGGCGATTTTTTCGGACACTCTGTGAATATTGACAAAATAGATGCCTTACGGATTTATCGTAATCCACTTCGTAACCGTTGTGTAGCAGCCTGTTGATGTATTGGTTTCCGTTACC
>CAJAXK010000471.1 GCA_903946925.1 uncultured Bacteroidales bacterium
CAAAGCCGTCGTTGCGGATAAAAAGGTTAAAATTTTTGCGTGAGGCAGTTAGGCTCGATTTGGGATTAAAAATATTCAACCCTCCGGTACTATATTGGTCGTCGTACTCAATGCCCCATTTGCCATGGATCCAGTCGTTTTGTGTTGTTACCATATCGCTGAACAATATGGCCCCGTTGCGTGAAGTGGGGTTGATGTCGGGTGAGCCCGGCGCATAGTTGGTACGGCATAACAGGATATTGCCACCCTGGAGCTGGAGTTTCTGGACGGGGGCTGCTGTATTGTAATAAGTTCCGGCAGTGCCGGAAGTAATCTTTTTATATCCACTCAGGTTTAATAGACCAGTAGCATAATTAGTACCATTGATGTTATAATCTTTGGTCATATACTTAAAGTATTCACCCGAGTTACCCGTTGGGCTTAATAAAAATGGATCCTGAGCCTTTAGGTAGGAAACCATTATTGTCGCCATTAGAATTGTCAGAAATAGATTTTTCGCTTTCATGGTTTTTTGATTAAAATGATAAATATTTTGTTGATGGGTTGTTACTGATTACAAAAAGCTGGTTTACTTAATTGGGAACTCATATTATTTCAATATTTCACCCATTTACCCTGCTCAATAAGTTTTCCTTTGTGAATGATTTGCCAGGGATACACCCCGGGCGGAAGCATTGAAGTGGTTATTTGTTCATTGGTAGAATTAAGTGTGCTTTCGAGTACGGCACAACCGGCAGCATCGTAAAGCCTGAATCCTGCGCCTGCTATTTGCGGCCCGCTCTGTATAACTAGGTAGTCATGCCCGGGGTTGGGATACACAATGGCATCTTGCACCCGGACAAACGCATTTTTGGGCAGGTTGGTAAAAAGCCCCAGGCTGTCCACTTTTAATATTACTACATCAAGCAGATTCTCGGGCCGTGAGGGCGTATAAAACATGCCTCCCATGATGCACCCCCCATCGGAAGTAGCTTCTAAGGTGCTTAGGGTATAGCAGGCGGTATCGCTACCGTAAAAGCGCGTCCAACGGCAGTTGAGCAACGAATCGTAATTGCTCAGCATCAGCACTTTGGTGGTGGTATTACAACTGTAAAACAAACCGTTGTCGTTACCCGTGCCTCCGGTATATATGCTGTTGGAATTAGCTATTGACATACATTGTTTCCAGCCACTATAATCAACTGCTTTACCGGGTTTCCCGGCATGATTGTAAGCTAAACTATCTTCCATATTGCTAAGCTTGGCTATGCCAACATCGTAATGTGTGGCAGAAGAATAAACCATTCCTGCAAGATAGTACTGCTTGTCATTTATTCTTTCTGCTGTCGTATACACCTCAATAATATAGGGTGCCGGCCGGACCTCTACAAGATTTAAACAGGAGTCCAATTGAAGTATTTCGGAAAAACAATTATTGTTGGTGTAAGCAGAATAACCATTCACAAATGCTTTATATTGTCCATCAATATCTAATAAAGAATGTATTGAATTACCATATGGGTTTCCATGCATTTCATAATTTGCCTGAATTGAATCCCCATTGGTATTAACTTTAAGAAATAATAATTCCCTTTTCCAATCAGGCATAAATGTTTCACAAGAAGCACCGATTAGGATGTTGGTATCTTCATCTAAAATTGAAGTAATGTTACCAATCAATGGTTTGTTGACAGCAAATCGGTTTTCCCAAAGTACCTGCAAGGATGTATCAACCTTCATGATATATATATACGCATTTGCATCAGATTGGTTCTTATACCTCCCGACTGTAATAAATGCTGACTGGCTTAATGGAAGGATTGTCTCAATGCTGAAGAAGTTGTTTTCGTTAATTTCAAAATCGAGTTCTGCTTGCGTTTCCCCATCAGAATTGAATTTGATGAGATTCGTTCCCTGCCATATCCCAAATTGCTCGTTACAAGTACGAATACTTGCAAAGCAGGTATTCCCCATTTGACGAATGCAATAAGGAATTTCCTCTTCTGAAGTTGATATGCTTTTTACAAAACAAACCTGAGGGTATATAGATACTTGAACAAACAGAAGGAGAAATATTCTGATAAAATTATTCATGAGGCGATAAAGTATTTATTGCATTCCAAAATAAGTTGCAAAGCCGCAATTAAAACCTCAAAACGGCCCTGCTATCTACTATGTCTTACAAAGGATTTGGAGGATAAATGCTAACATGAAGAATACCATATTTTACAGTGGCTTTGTGGAGATATACATTATAGATCCCTTGTTGTTCAAGAAAGCCCTCCATATCAATATCCATTAAACTATACCCTGTTGGGCGCAGGCCCACCTGGCCAAGAATATCCTCGTTATAGATTAGCTCTTTCGTTTTAGCGAGGTAGAAGTTTAAATCAGCAGGAGGGATACAGCCATGATCGCAAAGCTGAAATTGTTCGCTATTCCAATATAAGTACGAAAAATGATTATTACTGGGCGTAGTGTTAGGAATTATTGGAAAATCCATAGGGTAAACATATTTTGTAATAGTAATGGGATCGTACCAATAATTTCCGGCAGGCACTGCCTTGCAGGCCATTATTTTTTTCTGTGTTTCCTCGGCAGCGTCACTATCAAAATAGGTACCTGCATTAATACCATCACAAATTCCTCCATCGCCATCTATCTTTCCGAATTGCCAAGAATCGATGTTATTAAAAGTACAATTGTTATTAATATACCCATAAGCAAACACCCCTGTAACCTTGCAAACCAGTTCAGTGGCATCTATGCTATGGGTAGTTACGGTAACGGCGAGCAATTGTTTGTTTTCCTCGTTTTTCCCCTGGTAAATTTCCCTTAGGCTGTCAATAACGGCTTCGTACTTATTATACACTTCGCTTTCTGATATTTTGCCGTTGTTTATTGGCAAGGTGATAAAAAGGGAGTCGATCCAGGTGCGTTCGGTCTCGCGGGAGGCATCGCCATACGTAAAGTTGGCAGTAGCGCCTATATACCAAATGGCACTGTCGGGGGACATTTCGGAGTTTGTTTTCAGGTGCGATTCCCCGCGCTGCTTGAAATTGTTGAGCATGGTGGCCAATTTAAGGTCGCTGGCCGGGATCGCGTCCGTGGGGTTTGCCTGTTGTTCTTTCTTGCACG
>CAJAXK010000472.1 GCA_903946925.1 uncultured Bacteroidales bacterium
ACAAGCCTTGTTGCTGAAAAATTACTACTGCAATGGATTTTAAAAATGAACTACTAACCTTTTAACACTAAAAAAAATGAGTACCGAAAATCAAAAATGGGATGTAATTTTTACATACACAACAGGCGAAGCCGTGGAAGATGGAAGCCTGATTTTAGTCGATGAAAAAATAAGCAAACAGGCCGCAATAAATTATCCTGTTTATTTAACCCAGGCTGTTTTTGCAAGATATTTTCAAGTGCCCAGGGAATTGAAAGGCTTGCAAGATGAATCTGGCCGCTTATGGGACTTGCTGCTGATGTTTACAAGGGTGGCATACAAAAACCCAAACTCTCAACTTGAATTCGTTGTCGTTTGCATGCTCCCGGAAGGTGAACCGGCAGAGAACGAAAGAAAAATCCCGGATATGAAATTTCACAGGGAAATCACTTTAAAATCTGTGATTCAGGCAAGGGATTTTGACGACCCTAGCCCAGCGATTTTTATAATGCTGCCAAACGAAGATTAATAAATTAACCCGGCTAGGATGGGGAACCCATCCTGGCCTAAAATCCCAACAACATGAAAACTACAGCACTAAAAACAAAATTTGAATTTTTTTCACCGATTAACCTCGAAAACTCTTTTACAAATAAAAACCTGTCCAGAAATACAAAAAGTGAAATGGATATTACCATTAACGAAGATGGAACCGGAAGCGTAGAATGGGAAGTGGAAGAATTGGACATGGGGGAGTGTATTGGCTTATCATTTGAAGGCAACGAATTGACTGATTATGACGGAGTTTTTGAATTGCCAAAACAGTTAATCGACTTCCTGACTGAAAAAGGGTACAATATGGATTGGGCAAAAGTTTAAAGTTTAACCAGGCCGGGATCGGGAAACCGAGACCAGCCACAAAAAAACATAACCATGAAAACAGAATTTTTGACAGACGAGCAATATTACAGCCCTGAAAACCAAAACCGTGAAAATCCAATTCTGGGATTTAGGACAGTTCAAAAAAATGAAAAAGTGAAAACAGAAACCCCATTGATGCAGCAATACAACAGGCTCAAAGAGAAATACCCTGACTGCCTTTTGCTTTTTCGGGTAAATGATTTTTACGAAAGCTTTGGGCCCGATGCCGAAATAATTTCGCAGGTGTGCGGTATTGTTTTGGTGCATCCAGATAATTCGGAAAAACCAGCTCTGTGCGGATTTGACTTCCATTTCCTTGACAACTTTTTGCCAAAATTGGTATATGCAGGGCATAAAGTTGCGATTTGCGACCAGTTACACTAATCAATTAACCTGACCACTATGGGCTTGACTATCCTGGTCAAAAACAACAAGAAAGGAACAAAAAAATGTTTGGATTTGAATTTTACCCAACCCCTTCGCATGTAATTGATGCCATGCTGGAAGGCTTTAACACGACCGGCAAAATTATCTTAGAACCTTCCGCCGGAAAGGGCAATATTGTCGACTTCCTGAAATCGCAAAACGCTGCCGGCATTCTGGCCTGTGAATCCAATGCCGACCTTCGCGCCATCCTTGCAACTAAATGCAATCTGATTGAAAATGATTTTTTCGACCTGACCAGCGAGAAAATTTCCCACATCGACGCCATTGTTATGAACCCGCCCTTTTCCTGTGCTGACAAACACATTTTGCACGCTTGGGAAATTGCACCTCTGGGCTGCACAATAATATCCCTTTGCAATTCCGAAACCGTAAGAAACCAGCATTCAAGGCTTCGCGGGGAATTAGGGGTACTGATCACTGAATACGGACATGAAAACAGCCTTGGGAATTGCTTTTCGGAAGCGGAACGCTATACCGATGTTTCTGTTTCGGTGGTCAGGCTTTTAAAACCTGGTGCTTCCTATGATACCGAGTTTTCAGGTTTTTTCTTGGAAGATGATCCTGCGGAACATCAGGAAAATGCCCTTATGCCGTACAACGAAATCAGAAGCCTTGTCAATAGGTACATTTCTGCAATCAAACTTTTTGACCAACAGATCGAACTTGGTTTGCAAATGAATACACTTACAAGACCCTTTTCAAGCAGCAAAATTTCATTCACTTGTACCGAGGAAGGAAAGCCCAGGCTTCGCAACGACTATAAAAAAGAATTGCAGAAACATGCCTGGTCCTATATCTTTGAAAAAATGAAGCTGAACCGCCATTCAACACAGGGATTGAGGCAAGATATCAATAAATTCGTGGAGCAACAGCAAAATATCCCTTTTACCATGCGGAATATTTACCACATGCTGGATATTGTGATCGGAACAACGGCAAGCCGGATGGATAAGGCCCTTATTGAAGTTTTTGAAAAACTTACAAAGCATTACGATGAAAACCGTTTCGGGGTGGAAGGTTGGAAAACAAACAGCCATTACTTGCTAAATGAAAAATTTATCATGCCGTGGGTGTCTGAAATTAGCTGGTCTGGTAAAATGTCGGTACGGTATAACTCAGCGGAAACCGTGGACGACTTTGTTAAAGCACTCTGTTATATTACCGGCATAAATTATGATAAATGCACCCCTCTAAGCAGGTTTGTTTCTGATATGAATTGTGAGTTTGGAAAATGGTATTCCTGGGGATTTTTCGAGATAAAAGGATTCAAAAAAGGCACAATGCATTTCAAGTTTCAGAACCCAAACCTTTGGGCTCTTTTCAATAACAACATTGGAAGGATTAAAGGCTACCCGCTTTTTGAACACCAAAAAACGGCTTAACCCTTATAGAAAAAACCACCTCCAAAAGGTGGTTTTTTTTCTGCTTCTACCGACTTCGCCAAAACGATCAAAAATTAAATTATAAGATTAATATTTGCTATTACACTGTTTCACTGCCATTTATAGTTTGTCCTTTTTATTTATTAATCCCAAATATACATTTGCGGCTCATTCATGTATAACTAATCCATCAAAAAAATGAAATCATTTCTTGCCCACTGCCTGGTGATGCTCACATGCTCACTCTTCGCGGGATCCAGTTCTGGACCGCCCGACCTTCAACCGCCTGGATATGCCTTTATCAAAAGCCGTGAGGTAGGTCAATTTGCATCGGTACAAGTGCCGACTGACCACCAAATTTCTTCACTGGTTTTTAATACGATAATGTTGCCCTTTACCCCGGTTGATGTTCCTTTTGCCGAAGTGCCGACCCTCACAATTCAGAATTATTCCTATTCTGAAACCATCACGGCCTTGAAACTGGATAAACAGGTACTGAAGTTGCCAATCCCGGACAGAAATTGCTTGAATTGTCAATATACTATGCTCAAAACTGTTTTCTCCTTTGCTGGTATTCCATTCAATTGCCCCCTTCCTTGTAGCTAATTGGTTGGTTGTTTTCTCTCTGTGTTTTGCCCCGGCGCTGTGAAGTTAGCTGGGGTTTTTATAACTATCAACTACAGAATGACAATTGAATGACCACCGAATGACCCATTTACCTTTTGTCCTTTCCAAAACCCGCCCCTCAATCTAAGTTTGCCACAAAATCAATCCCAATTATGGTAAAAATTCGCCGCATCGACATGCTCAGGGAGTATGACATCAAAGCCGACCCACAAGGCAATCAAATTACATTCTCTATCCGGTTTGTCAAGTTAAACGGCGAATCCGTTTTCCTTCATAGGGCTGTCGCTGCCGGTCTGAATATGAATGTGGCTGAAAACCGAATGAGAGGGGTGCGCCCTGTAAATTCCCACCTGGATCCTATCGGGCA
>CAJAXK010000473.1 GCA_903946925.1 uncultured Bacteroidales bacterium
ATCTTGGTGTCGTTCGGAAAAATTGGTAGTAATAGTTGTCCCATACGACAAAGGAAAGGATTTTTACTTTACGAACACATTGGGCTTAATGCCTGATTTTCAAGGATAGGTATTGGAGGTCTGAGCTTATGATTTTCACCTTATTAGGGCGAAGGGTGACATGGAGAGAGGCGATAAGGTGAAGGCTAACTAACTATTTTCTATTAACCATTTTCTATTAACCATTCACTATTTCTTTTCATTTTTCACTAAATAGGCTTTCCTCCCTGCATAAGCAGCAGCAAGGGCAACCAAAATAAACGTACCGTTGCCGATTGGCGAGCCACTTGAGCCACCTGGAGCCTTGTTGGTACTTGTCCCTTTATCATCTGGTGGAGGTGGTGGCCCTTGAGCCAATGCTGTTTGGGCAATTGCAGTAAAACACAAGAGAAGGGTTGCTAACATGAATACTCTAACTGTCTTTTTCATTTGCTTTGTTTTTTAAATGTGATATTTACGTTTGTATATCCGGGAACAAACCTGTATGGCTCGCTCCCGGCTTTTTATTTTTACTGCTGCTGTACAAAAACTCTGCCTGTAAAGATAGTACTTTTTGTGACTACTTTCACCAAATAATATCCGGTAGCCGCTATATTTATTTTTGTTAAATCGCCGTTTAGGTTTTGGTGTGCTATAACCTGTCCTAGTGTATTGTAAACAAATACCTCACCTTTTGCCGAAGCAGCCGATGTATTGGCCACATAAACCGTATTATTGGTAGCATAGATGTTGAATGGCTGTTCAACGGATGATTCGTTTACGCCTACCGATTTGAAGGTAAGTTTAAAACGGTTTGGCTCATCAGTGGTGGAAGCCGCGAAGGTATAAACCGGGTTATCCGAAAGGTTTTGTGTTTTGCTTAGTTTGTTGTCAACTAAGTACATGTGAGCCTCAGGAAGGCTTTGCAGATCGGCGGCAAGGGTGTATTGACCATCTATTCCAGCTCTAAAAGTAACCGGAATAACTGTTTCATTTGAAAGCGATTCCAAGAAACTGATGCTATACTCGGTCCCCGATTTAGGGGTGGAAAGTGATGGTGCCGTAGCAACAAAACTGTTCCATTTGGCTGCGCCGCCTACAGAAGTACTGTGCCCAAACTCAAACGAAATTTCATCGGAACCTTTATTCTCAGGAGCGGTTACTTTTAAACGGAAACCTTCGTTACCCGATTTTAACCAAGCTTGTGAACTATGCACACGAACCGCATCAGTCATGGAAAGACTACCTGCTGATGCTGCTTTTATGAAGAAACCCTGCATTGGCGCAATTTGGCGATTAACTCCATTAGTTCCGTTATCAGTGACACTTTCATCGTTATAAGCACCATAGTTGTTGTCCGTTTCATTCCATGTGTAGAAAGAATGGCCACCCCCAGTTTCTACCTGAACGTTGGACTTATCCCAGCCCGAAACACTTTTCCAGTCAATGGATGAAGGATAAGGATTTCCGGCAAGGTTGGTCTTGGCATAAGTACCAGAAACCGCTGCCGTCATTGGGAAATTGACAGCACCTGCATTTAATGTTCCAGTAAATGTTTTGGTTGGATTAACTGCTTGGTATTCTACTAAATAGCCTTTGCCAGGAACAAAATTGGTACTTCCGTTTGCTGTGTTCCATGTTGGGGCAGTGACAGTATTTTTGTAATTAACCCATGCACTTGTAGGCTCATACCAGGTAAAAAAGTCTTCAGTTGTTGTTGGGGTTGGTGTTTGAACAGGTACAAATTCAGGTTCAATTGCCTGTACTGAAACTGGCGAAGAAAGCAAATGCCATGCGCTTGCTGCACCGGTGATGTAGCGTTCAACAGTAGCGCTTGGGGATGAACTTGTGATAAGGGAGCCTGTGCCTGTAGCATCGGATTTGATGACTAAGCCTGAGTTTCCTGCTGTGTTGGTAAGGGTGCCGGTTACAGTAAGTTGTTTGCCAGCATTTATAATGAGGGATTTCCCGGCATTTATAGTAAGGCTGCCTCCAAAAGCAATATTCCTATCGGCTATTACCGTATTATCAATTACAAAGCTTGCATTGGGTGAAATTGTTAAAGTACCGTTACCACTAATGGTTTGTGTTGATGTGCCGTTTAAATTTACATTTGTTAAAGAAGCAGGTGAAAAGCTTAACGTCCCACTATTAACAGTAATGTTCCCTTTAATATTCATTGCTCCTGTAAGGTTCATTCCTACTAATGTGCTATTAGTTAAAGTTAAATTGTCCATTGTTACACCAGCAGCACCTGTAAAACTTTGAGAAAAAGCAGCAACATCAACTTCAAAATTTGAATAACTCCTTCCATTAAGCGATGGAGCAGAATTGACTTTTTGTTTATATGTACTACCTGTTTGAAAAACAACCACACTATTAGGTTGGGAAGCTCCAAATGGATTGCTACCTGCTTCATGATTATAGGTTGAACCATTTGCAAAAACTATTGTATTATAAGGGGTAGTGCCAAACGCATTGCCAGAAAAACCAGCACCAGCAGTGAAAGTTGCACCACTATTTAAAGTTACTCCACTTGCATCTGCTGCGGTAAGCCTATGAGCTGCATTCTGGAATGTAATACTTCCTGAAATACTGCCTGTAAAACCTGTTGTAACATTTAAGGTGATTGCATTTGCTGCACCAACTGTTAAGCTTGAACCAGATGTAATTTCAAATTGTGGTGAAGTTGTTCCTGTATATCCAATATTTAGTGTTCGTGTAGCTGACGATGTACCAAAAGTAACTTTTGCATTATTTATAATCCTTAATCTACCAACACTTTGAGGTGTGGTAAAATCGAGCGTTACTGTTGGACTTGTTTGAGTTGTGCCATCAAAAATCAAGATATCGCTTGTAGCAGGGAAAGTACGGGCTGGTGTCCAGCTCGCAGCTGTGTTCCAGTTCCCTGAAGCAACGTTCCAGGTATAGGTTAAAACGGGTTGTGCATCCGTTGTTGCTGTTGCCTCTGGTATAGTAGGATCCATTTTATAATTTATAGTTGAACCACTATTTGTATAAGGATAGATTTTAAAGTAGTATGGTGTACTGGCACTTAATCCAGTAAACTCAAATATCTCTATTTCTTTTGCAATGTTCTTTACTAAACCACCATCTCCTTCAGCAGTTCCATCAACAGGATCGGTAATTGAACTATAACCAACATTGCTACCTTTAACTAAATACCCATCAGGAACAACAGAACCTGTTGCATCTGTCCAACTTACAATTATTGCTGAATAAGAAGGTGTACCTGTAACAGCATCAAAAAATGTTACATGGCTTGTTGGCTCTGCTTTTATCCCTGTCCCACTTACAACTTTATCTTGTTGAGTTGCATCAGTACTAGTATTTGTAATACTGCCACTATATGCCTGTGCAGCGGTTGGTGCAAAACGTACATAAACTGTTTGAGGTGTTGCAACTTCTGCTGGTGTAAATGAAAGTGTACTTGGGTTTGCTACAAAGCCAGAACCTGTTGATTTTGAGATTTCAAATCCTACAGGTGGGGTTATAATAATATTATCAGTAAGGTTTGAGCCTTCAACAGTATAATTTTGCTCTGTTGATGTTGTATTGATAACCGTACTCGTAAATGCATTTATGGTACCCACAATTGTAATAGTTGGTGAAGAAGCTGCTGAAGTTGATTGATTATTTGGATTACCAGTTGCAGTTGCTATATAATATTTTGATGTTGCCCCTGTTCCATTGTACTCAAAAACCTGTACATAGTAAGCAGTGCCAGCAACTAAGTTTGTCAGGGTAACGGTTGCGCCAGTTCCATTATATACGCAATAGTATCCCGAAGTTTCTAATTGGGTTCCTTTTGAATTCCAATCTGCACTTGCTGTATAAGTTGTACCATCAACTGGATTGCTAATTACACCAGCTGTTTCTTTTACAAAAACAGTCCTGCTTGAACCATTTCCATTTGTCCAGTCAATTTTCATCGCAGTTGTTGAAACATTACTGAATGCAATATCATGTGCTTGGGTGGTGGGAGCAGAAAGTGGGGTATATGTGACTTCAATTGCAGTTATTCTTAATTGTGTATTTGTAGTGTTTCCATTTCTAATTTTTAAACTTGAAGAAGCTGAAATACCCGTGATGGTATATGTTAGAGTTGCAAGACTTGCTGTTGCATCACTTCCTCCATCAACATTATATTTCACAGTTGGAGTGTATGTAGAAACAGCAGTGATTTTTACCTCATTTATAATCGCTCCATTTGATGGTGTTAGTGTTATTGAGCATCCATTTCCAGTTGAGGCAAAATAAAGCCTCAAATTTGTATTAAATGCAGGAGCTGTACTGGAACTATTCTGCTGACATGCAAAAGAGATGTTAGGGTCTATTGTTCCACTTGTGGCACTGAAGGTATGCGTAACTACAGTTGCCCAGCTCCCCCCGCTATAAAGCAGCAAGGCAAAGAGGATTACCGTTAATTTCAGCCCAAGGCTTCGCGTAAAAAATAATTTGTTTTTCATAGTATTTGGTTTTTGTTTGTATTGGTTCAATTGGTATAGTTTAATCAGGCAAAGAGTAAATAGCAGGTAACATATACTTTTATCCTCAAAATCTGATCAATTTACATTGTTAGTGATTTAGGTGAAATAAGTGCTAAAAAGCAGTAAAAATGGAACAAAAAGATCGAAAAGGGTTAAGAACAAAACAAGGCAGTAAAGGTATAAAGAAAATTTTAATGTATTGATATACGTTAACTTGAAAAATATAAATTAATAATTGTTTAATTTGGGGCGATAGAGTGTACAATTGTTTAACGGTCAATTGGCTTCACCGTTTAAAGGTTCTGTTGTTCAAGGGTTCAATTGGCTTCGCCGTTTAAGGGTTCAATTGGCTTCGCCGTTTAAAGGTTCAATTGGCTTCGCCGTTTAAAGGTTCAATTGGCTTCGCCGTTCAATTGTTCAAGTGTTCGTTTGTTTAAATTCTCGGCCACTGAGCTTGTCGAAGTGTGCTTGTTCAAATGTTCGAATATTCGTTTATTCAAATGTTCGTTTGTTTATTGTTCAAATTCTCTGCCACTGAGCTTGTCGAAGTGTGCTTGTTCAAATGTTCGTATGTTGAGTCCGCTCCGAAAACCAAAAAATATAGAAGCGCCACTAAGGCACTACAACTCAAAAGTTCACAAAACATTGTTATTCAGTGTTATAAACTTAGTGCAGCTTAGAGACTTTGTGCCTTTGTGGCGAAAAAAGACTTGTCGGAGTGGACTCGCTTTTCAAATTCTCAACCACAGTTCCCATCGAAGTGCAATTTTCGTATCCATTCGCCTTGCGCATAAATCTTACCTTTTCACATACGTTTTTAATTGTGATGGGATTTTATCGAAATTATCAGCTTTCATGGGTACAACAGAAGGTTGGCCGTTGCGGGCCATGATTGACTGCCCATTTTCTTTTTGGAGCAAAAACCCGGCAAATGCAATGGCAGCAGCTTTGTTTGGGGCATTGCGCAATATGGTGAAACTGTAAATCATGGGTTCACCGGTCATTATTTGCTTTTCGCCTGGTTTGCTGCCATTTATGCTCACTTTTGCAATTGCATATTGGGAAGCAAACGATGGGTTTTTCAGGTTTATGGCATCTGGCAAAATGATATATTTCAAATTATGCTGAACGGCAACACTGCGGTATAAAAATATGTAATCCACCGAATTGGTTTCGATTAAAGCCAACAAATCCGTTTCTTTCGGGCGCATATACTGCCGATCTTTTGTGCTAAACTTACTATAAAGGGCAGGTTTCTTATACTGTTTCTCTGCCAATTGCAACATCATTTCGGTTCGGTATCCACAAGGGTCGCTGTTTGGGTCTGAGCGGCCATAAGCTACATCAGGCTTTAACAGCATTTCGGTCCAGTTTTTAGCTGTTATTTGATTTGCGTACCGCGATTTTTCGGAATAAACCACACAAAGTTCGTTGCTGGCAAATTTGATATTCCAATCGGCAAACTTCGGGATTAACATCTTATCAATAACCGAATAATCGGCCGAAGCCATAATGTCGCAAGGTTTATCCAAGTCGGTGATTTTGCGTGCCGAGGCCACCGATCCAGCCGATTCCATCAGGATGTTTACCTCTGGGTTCAACTTTTTGAATTCGGCTGCAATTTCTTTAAAAGGCACCGACAAGCTCCCGGCATGGAAAATAATCAGGTCGCCTTTTATTTGCTTATTGCCTTGGCTGAAGCCTGAAAAATGAGCTATTAAAATGAAACTTATAGATAGAATTTTAAAAGAAGCTAATCGCGGCAGCATAAATTATTTTTTCTACAAAAGTATTGAAACGATATGAAAAATATTGCAATACGGTTTAAAAAACGAGGACAACATTATCGGTTTTGGTTCAACCTCGCAATAAATGGAATTTGGTTTTATACCTAACCCCCAATCCCTAACTCCCAATCCCTGAATAGTTACAATTTACATACTTTGAACAATTCCTTTAATGCTGATTATGCCAAGCAAATCGGCGGAAAAGACAAGGATAACAACAATAATAACCCATCGAACAAATTCGACACCTTTTTTAATAGCGAGCCGGGTTGCAATCCACGCGCCAATAATATTTCCAATGGCATGAATTAGCCCAAACTGCCAGTGAATCTGTTTGTTATAAATAAATACAACCATGGCTGCCAACGTATAGAGCAGTACAATCCATACTTTTATTGCATTGGCCTTTACCAACTCAAAGCCCGAACCCAGCACAATGGCAGCAAGCAGGTAATACCCTACGCCAATCTGAATAAAACCACCATAAATACCGATCAGAAAAAAAATGATGGCTTCCGAAATGGAAACAGGTTTTTCGGTAAGGTGTTTCCTTTCTTTTAACCATACCGATGGTTTCACAACTACAAAAAATAGCATTACCAACATAATTACAGCCAAGGCTTTACGGAAAACCACCTCATTAATATCAACTGCTATCCAGGCTCCAATAATGGAACCAACAATAGTAGGCAATGCAAGTAGGGTAGCTTTGCGCCAAGGCAGCAGGTTTTTCTGGTGGAAAGCTTGCACCGAAGTGATGTTCTGAAAAATTACTGCAATCCGGTTGGTGCCATTTGCAACGTTTGCGGGCAGGCCTAACATCATTAGTACTGCAATGCTAATTGCAGTGCCGCCGCCTGCAAGGGTATTTATAAACCCTACAACCACTCCTGAAACTATGAGTGCGACAACTGTAAGCCATGTCATATTGTAACTGATTTAGGGTTCAAATATGCAGTAGGGTTCAAATGAATTTGAAAAACTTTTAAGAAGCGAATTGAAAAATACCGAATCATAAATCCAATTGAAATGCTTGAAGCTAATTGTATTTATGAAACCGAAGTTTGCTATGCCTCATCCCGTAAAGGAAGTACAGAACCAAACCTATAACCAGCCAGATGAGGAAACGCATCCAATTGGTAACACCTAATTCGCTCATAAGGTACAGGTTTGTTAACAGCCCAAGCACTGGAATAAGCGACCATTGCCTAATAACCGCATAAACAGTTGTTATAATGGATACTACAATAAAAACAAACATGGGCAACTGGTTATGGAAACCTTTCGATACATGGTTGCCCCCATTAAAGATCCCGGCAAAAAACCCCGGATTCGAAATCCAAATTGCTGTTGTTATTACTGCCCAAATTGGCAATAAATATTTCCGGCTGTTGGCATACGGCATATTGAACCCTTTTTTGTCAGCACTTTTGTTCCCTCTGGGGTGCAGTATTAACACACCGCCCGATACAAGGATAAATGCAAACAAAGTGCCTATGCTTGTTAGGTCGGTAACTTCGGTAAGGTTTAAAAACAAAGCGGGTATGGCTACCAAAAAACCGGTTACTATGGTTGCAAAGGCCGGGGTTTTGTATTTTTTATGCAGTTTGGAGAACCGTGGAGGCAAAAGCCCATCGCGGCTCATGCTCATCCATATACGTGGCTGGCCAACCTGAAAAACCAAAAGCACCCCCGACATGGCAATTACCGCACTTAGGGCTATTATTCCCGATAGTTTTGTGAGGTGAAGTTTTTCAAAAGCAAATGCCAGAGGATCCGAAACCCCCAACTCGCCATAAGGAATCATTCCGGTAAGAACCAGACTGATAGCTACATACAACACTGTGGTGATAACCAAGGCGTAAATCATGGAACGGGGAAGGTCGCGGCGCGGGTTTTTGCATTCTTCCGCCGTTGTAGAAATTGCATCAAAACCAATGTAGGCGAAAAAAACACCCGAAACGCCTTTTAACACCCCGCCAATCCCATTTGGTGCAAAAGGGCTCCAGTTTTCGGGGTCAACATAAAAGGAACCAACGGCAATAACCAGCAATAAAATCCCGATTTTTATCAGCACCATAATATTTCCGGCCATCTTGGTTTCGTAAATTCCTTTGTAAACCAACCAGGTTATGAAAACCACAATCCCCAGGGCAGGGATATCGGCGATTAGCCTGATGTTCCCGATTTTCGGCGCATTAACCCACGCATTGTAAGCTTCTCTTAAGTTGGAGTCGAGGTCGGCCAACAAAATTCCCGACCGGAGTTGCTCCGTTGCAATTGCGAAGCCTTTGGATGCGCTTAAATAGTCAATCGTTAAAAAATCAGGGATAAAAATATGAAGCCCATTCATTAAACCAACAAAATATCCCGACCACGAAATAGCCACGGCAATGTTTCCGATAGCATATTCCATAATCAAATCCCAACCGATTATCCAGGCTATAAGTTCGCCAAAACTGGCATAAGCGTAAGTATATGCACTTCCGCTGATAGGGATGGACGAAGCAAATTCGGCATAACACATCGCCGACAATCCGCATGCAATTGCCGTAAAAACAAAAAGTAACGAAACCGCAGGACCTCCGCTGGCAGCAGCATTTCCAATGGTGCTAAAAATCCCAGCCCCAATTATGGCAGCAATTCCCATTGCCGTTAAATCCCTGACACTGAGCCTGCGTTTCATCAAATCAGGATTACTCTCATCAGCATGATGGAGGATCATTTCAATGGATTTTTTCCTGAAAAGGTTTTGCATACTTATTTTACCAACGCTGTAAATTTAGGTAAATTTATGAATTTGGAAGTTTTTTTATCTGTTTTGGTTACATAATATTTTGATGTGCAGGCTTATCACTTGACGAAAAAGTTATTAGGTTTTATGCACCCATAACGTAGGAGCCTGGATAAATACAAATCATTTACCAACCACCAAAAAAATTATTCCGCAATCCAACATCCGCAATCCGCAATAACTAATTCCCCAAAAACCATTTCACTTCATTTTCATACCTTTGCAAAAAAAAGCAAAAATGCAACTCGAATTTAGCGAACAAGAACAAATCAGGCGCAACTCTTTAGCCGAACTCAACTCATTGGGAATTAACCCCTACCCTGCCGAAAGTTTCCCGATAAATGTTACCGCCCAAGAAATACTTGAAGGTTTTAACAGCAATAACCATGCTTTTCAGGATGTGAGCATTGCAGGCCGTATTATGACCAGGCGCATTATGGGCGCAGCTTCCTTTGTTGATTTACAGGACAGCAGCGGCCGCATCCAAATTTATATAAAACGCGACGAAATCTGCGAAACCGAGGATAAAACCTTGTACAATACCGCTTTTAAACGCTTAATGGACATTGGCGATATAATCGGAGTACGCGGTTATGTGTTTGTTACCCAAATGGGCGAAATTTCCATTCATGTAAAATCCTTAAAACTGCTCAGCAAATCGTTGAGGGTTTTGCCCATAGTTAAGGAAAAAGATGATCAGGTTTTTGATGCTTTCAGCGACCCTGAAGTACGTTACCGCCAGCGTTACGTTGACCTAATCGTAAACCCCGAAGTGCGCGAAGTATTTGTAAAACGCACACGCCTGGTGAATACCATGCGCAACTTTCTGAGCAGCAAAGGTTACCTCGAAGTTGAAACCCCAATATTGCAGCCCTTATACGGTGGCGCTGCGGCCCGCCCATTTAAAACCCACCACAATAGCCTCGACATGACTTTGTATATGCGCATTGCCAACGAGTTGTACCTCAAAAGGTTGATAGTTGGTGGATACGACGGTGTTTTTGAATTCTCGAAGGATTTCCGCAACGAAGGAATGGACAGGTTCCACAACCCGGAATTCACGCAAATGGAACTTTATGTAGCGTATAAAGATTACGAATGGATGATGGATGCTGTTGAAGAAATGGTTGAGCGCATTGCCATTGATTTGCATGGGACTACCAAAGTTACGGTTGGCGATAAGGAAATTGACTTCCAGCGCCCATGGAAACGCTTTACCATGTACGAAGCCATTCAGCATTTTACCGGCATAGATATTTCGCTGATGAACGAGGACGAACTTCGTGCCACCTGCAAACAACTAAATGTTGAAACCAACGAAAGCATGGGTGTAGGCAAACTGATTGATGAGCTTTTTGGCGAAACTGCCGAGCCAAACCTAATACAACCGACGTTTATCACCGATTACCCTGTCGAAATGTCGCCATTGGCGAAAAAGCACCGCAGCAAACCGGGTTTGGTGGAGCGTTTTGAAGCAATATGCAACGGCAAGGAACTTTGCAACGCATTTAGCGAGCTCAACGACCCAATTGACCAACGCGCCCGTTTTGAAGAACAACTCGAATTGGGCAAACGCGGCGACGATGAATCCATGGTTTTGGACGAAGATTTCCTACGTTCACTGGAATATGGGATGCCACCAACCGCTGGACTTGGTATTGGTATCGACAGGCTTACTATGATCATGACCAATCAGCCATCAATTCAAGATGTGCTTTTCTTCCCACAAATGCGGCCCGAAAAGGCTACCGTCGCAACGGGTGCCACGGATGAAGAATTTGTAGCTTTGGGAATACCTGTCGAATGGGTTCCTGTTTTACGTAAAGCCGGTATAAAAATGCCTGCCGACTTAAAGGAAGCCAACCCGAACAAACTGCTTCACGAACTCAGCGGTTTGCGCAAAAAGTTAAAGCTCGAAATCCCATCCCTGCGCCTCGAAGAAGTAAATGCCTGGTGCGGCAAATAGACAAAAGAAAAGCCTTCCCTACGTTATATGAGAAGGCTTTTTTATTAGATCCCACCAATTTGTTAGCTGCCTAATACTCACAACTCTAAAAACGAAATAAAATTTATGCGATTAATTCTCATTTTCAGGTGCTATTATTATAATTATTTGCTTTGAGATTTTTTTCTTGTCCTTTTGCCTTGACGCAAAAGGACCAAAAAGTCAAGGCTTTATAGAAATTTTACACATCTGTACACCTCGGTAAACACCCGCAAAACAAGGCTTGATAATTTGGGAACAACGTCCTGAGAGTGGGTGAAGCTGTGTTTTGCTACGCACGTGCCTGCGCGATTTACCTTCGGCTACATCTGCGTAAAATTTCTATAAGGCCAGTCCTTAAAACCTTGAATTTGATACTATTTACAAGAACCTTTCGAACTGGTTTTTCCCCAAGCAAGAACTATCTTGCGGAGGACTGGCCTTATAAAAATACAATAGAGGTTCTTAGCCGGAGGTATGTGTGTAGG
>CAJAXK010000474.1 GCA_903946925.1 uncultured Bacteroidales bacterium
ACCACTGCCAGTTAATGGAGGGCGAATATTTGCTCGATCAATTCGAAAAGTCTCGGGCCACCATCAACGAAAACACCAAAATAACCGAAACCTACGATGCAAAAGGGCTGGCAAATCTCGATCCCGAATCCACGTACGAAAAATACCATGCCATTATCCGCATCGCTTTCGATAAACCATCCAACACATACACCGTTAAAGTACAGGCAGTTTCTAATACCGGCAAATACACACACAAATCGGAATACCGTAAAAAAGGCTGCCCATACTTTAAGGATTGGGACAACGAATGGGGCGGTAAATACCCTGTATCCATCGACAGGGTACATGGCCCGTTCCCCGGCAACCCTTTCGACAAAACGCTAAAGCAATCCAGCACTAAAACTTATGACGAAAAAGCGGATAAAGGCAAAGGGCAAACTGTTGAAACAATTGAGTTTAATTTAACCCGATAAGCAAGAATAGAAACCCTATGGGCAATTTTTTCAACCCTCGTAGCGGTTGGCTTTTCGGCGCGCAAGACGGGGTGCGACTTTTCAATCGCACCCTGACTAAAGGCCGGATAGCAAAGGCGCAAGCCGAAGGGCATCTTTTCACCCTGAGTAACCGTTACACCTACCCTGAGTAACCGTTACACCTACCCTAAGTTACCGTTACACCTACCCTAAGTAACCGTTACACCTACCCTAAGTAACCGTTACACCTACCCTAAGTAAACGCTACACCTACCCTAAGTAATCGATACGCCCACCCTAAGTAATCGATACACCTTCCCTAAGTAATCGGTACGCCTATCCAAAATAAACGCTACACCTACCCTAAGTAACCGGTACACCCATTATAAGTAAACGGTACACCCTATCAATAATATTTTTCATTTCTGTATAAAAATTGCACACATAAGTATCGAACAAATAAATATTTGTATTTTTACATCACCAAATTAAAAATTACAACACATGGCAAACCAACGTATTGATGCAAAGTGCCGCATGGAAGAAGTGCCAGTAATCGGCGATATGGCCCTCACCTCGGCCGAGCGTGACCAACGTCACATTGTTACCCTGGTTCCCGATTATACCCCTGCTTATTTTGCCACGCTCAGGGCAAAACAGGAAACTGTCGAAAACCTTGTACAACCCGGCAAAATGACAGCCGAGCGCAAAGCCATAACCACAGCTTTGTACACCAACATGGACGAGGTAAAGGACAAACTAACTGCGCTCGAAATACAGATTAGTCGTGCCAAAGGGCTTACAGTTGATGCCGATTCATTTAAACTAAGCGATATACGCAAAAACATAAGTTCGCGAAATGCCGAAGGCGTGATGCAGTCCATGCGCTACACCTTTGCTTTGGTTGACGATAATTTCGATGCCCTCAAACTCAAAGGCATGACCGATGAGCAAAAGGCATATTTCGCTGCCAAGCTCGAATTGATAAAGGTCCAAAACGCGCAACAGGCATCCTTGGCCAGCAACCGCAGGGCGCTCACACAGGAAAACATCGCTACCATAAACACCTATTGGTCCGAAGTAATGGATGTGATGAACACCTGCAAACTGGTGTACAAAGGCAATGCCGCTAAAACAAAGGACTATACGTTTAAGGCCCTGCGGCAACAGGTACGGTCAGCAAGCAAAAAAGCCGCTACTGCCACCGACCCAACCACCCCCGAAACCACCGGCAGCATAACCGCCACTGTAACTGATAAAACCACTGGTGACCCCTTGGAAGGCGTTACCATGCTGATAATGGATACCGAAATAAGCGATGTATCCGATGCCGACGGCGATGCATACCTGGATGGAGTAGCCGTAGGCGAATACACCCTAAGCTTCAGCAAGCCAGGTTTCGCACAGTTGCTCTTCAACAAAACCCAGGTGCTGCCCGGGGACGATACCGAATTGGTGGCCGAATTGGTAGCAGATACTAATAAATAGGCCGCAGTGGGCGTACCGTTTTTAGCGGTATGCCCATACGTATAAACTATTTAACACCACTTGCATAGAATACGAACATTTAATAACTTTGTGTGTTGAAATTCTAACCAAATTAAATTAACCAAAAATAACAAAAACTTATGAAAAAGTTATTCTTTACTCTGTTTTTTTTACTTGTTGTATTGCACAATGCATCAGCATGGGGCTGGGCTGTAAGGGATGTTATTCGGCAACCTGATGAAAACCCGAATTATAAATTAGGAGATCATATATCTTTTGCTTGGGATGTTAATGCAACAGGTTGGGGTGCTACCTTGAAAAAGGCTGGAATTGGAACAACAAATACATCTGCTGGTTTGGATTGGCAAAATATTATCTGGGTTGATGACGCAGGAGATGGTTTTGGAAATAATGAAGGAGTATGCAGTGCAACGTATACCGTTAATTCTGTAGGAACATGGTACTATTCACTATGGTTAGGTTGGGGAACATCGGTAGGGGATAATGGCCGTTGGTACAATGGTAGTAGTACTTGGACTGAGGGTCTTGGTACTTTTCAGAGCAGTTCATTCATTGTCAGTGCACTTGACAATCCTTCTACACAAACATCAACTTCAATTTCATCATCCCAAATTGATTTATCATGGGCTAAAGATACCCAAAACCACAATGTGATGATTGTACGTAAAAAATCCACTGAATCATGGACAGAACCAACTCAGGGAACAGCTTATGCATTCAATGCTACTATTGGTAGTGGCGTAGTGGTTTATAACTCAAATGGTACAAGTTATTCAAACACAGGTTTAACATCATCAACCGGCTACGATTATAAATTCTATTCCGAAAATAATAGTTATTACAGTGCTGGGGTTACAGCCAGTGCAACAACAGCTACAGCTACTTCAGATTATTTCAGGTCTAAAGCTACCGGTAATTGGGGTGATGCAAGTTCGTGGCAGTCGTCATACGATAATGTATATTGGATAGCAACAGCTACCTTGGCTCCAAACAGTTCTGCAAATACAGTATCTATTTTAAATGGCCATACCATTTCAGTGAATGGTGCGGAAACTGCAAATGGGTTAACTATCAATAGTGGGGGTGTGTTACAAATATTGTCAACTAAATCCCTGACAGTTAGCGGTACACTTACAAACAGCGCAGGTACTCCTGGCTTGGTTGTTAAATCAGGTGGTTCTTTAATACAAAACTCAGCTGTTTCGGCAACTGTCGAAAGGGATATTACAGGCTGGGCAGATGCAGCGCATGGTTGGCATTTTTTATCTTCGCCAGTTACTGCACAAGCCATAAGCTCAGGCTTCACAGCTTCACCTTCCACCAATTACGATTTTTATGCATGGTGGGAGCCAACAAACGTATGGGTAAATTATAAAAATACTTCTGTTGCACCAACTTGGGCTACAGCAAATATACTTGGAGCAACAAGTGGTGGCGATAATTTTATTCCTGGTAAAGGCTACCTTGTTTCGTATGCAACTGCCGCCGCAGGCACCAAACAATTTTCCGGAACACTAAATAAAGATAATATTGGAGTAAGCGATATTGCTATTAGTAGTGGAACTAATAAAGGATTTTACTTGCTTGGTAATCCATTTACTTCGGCACTTACATGGGGTACTGGTTGGTCTCTTACGCATATCAATTCTACAGCAAAAGTTTGGAAAGAATCCACTGCAGCTTATGTTGATATAGCATCAGGTGGCATAATTCCATCATTGAATGGCTTTATGGTTGAGGTTACTGAAGGATTTGGAGGCAGTAATTCATTAACAATACCTACTATTGCCAGAGTTCACAACAATGCAATCGCATGGTATAAATCTTCCGAAAACTCCTCAATAGTTTTAGTAGCAAATGATCCTGTAGGTCAAACTGAGCAAGAAAGTAAGATAATTATAAATACCGCAGCCACAAGTGCTTTTGACCCTGAGTTTGATTCCCACTTCTATCCAGGATTTGCGCCTAAGTTTTATTCAACTGTAGGAAACGAGCTGCTTTCATCCAATACTATATCTGATTTACCTGCCGAATCCATGATCCCATTCGGTTTTGTAAAAAACGATGCCACCAACTTCTCAATCGAATTGAAGGAAAGTATGGAAGGTTACGAAGTGTTCTTGAAAGACTTAAAAACCAATACCGACCAAAATCTGACCGAAAACCCAGTTTACACTTTTACCTCCGAAGCAGGTGACGATGCCAACCGTTTCTTATTGCATTTCCTAAGCACCGATGGCGCCACCGAGCCATCCAGCCCTGAAGCTCTGCGCATTTACTCCAATACCAGTAACATCTATGTAAGCGGGGCCACAGGCAAAGCCGATGTATATGTAAGGAATATGCTTGGACAAACCATGATACAGCGTTCAGTGTATGGCGATGGGTTAAAGGTGATAAATGCAGAAAATCTTACTGAAGGTGTTTATATCGTTAGTGTTGTTAACAACTTGCAAACACTTAGCGGGAAAGTAATTATTAAGTGAAAAACAAATAGTAAAAAGTGAATAATTAAAAAGGCCTTTCCTGTGAAAACGGGGAAGGCTTTTTTCTTTGCTTAAAAACTATTGTGCCCTACTGTGCCTATTGTGGTGAAAAATTAATAATGGAAAAATAGGAAAATAGAACTATTGAACAGCGAAGCGATTTAACCTTGAACAATTGAACAAAAGAACATTCGAACAATAGAACATTTGAACATTCGAACAATAGAACATTTGAACAATAGAACAATAGAACATTCGAACAACTGAACCTTCGAACAGCGAAGCGATTGAACCCTTGAACATTTGAACAATAAACATTTGAACAATAGAGCATTTGAACAGTAGAACAATTGAACAATAGAGCATTTGAACAGTAGAACAATTGAACAGCGAAGCGATTGAACCCTTGAACGGCGAAGCCAATTGAACATTTGAACCCTTGAACGGCGAAGCCAAGTGAACAGCGAAGCGATTGAACCCTTAAACCACAAGCAAATCCCTCACCACCACCGAAGCGCAAAAACACCCAAACATCGCCGGCATATACGAAATGGTACCCACATTCGATTTTTTATTCGATTCGCCTTCTTGCAAAACAACGGAGCTACGATCCACCAATTCAGGCGAAAAAACCACCTTTATACCTTTCCAAACGCCCATGGTATGCAACTGTTTGCGGATATAATAAGCTAATCGGCAGGTATGCGACTCGTCAATATCAGCAACGGCAATTTGCGTTGGATCCAATTTGCCACCCGAACCCATTGAACTTACAACAGGAATGCCCAACTGTACACAATTGTACATCAACTGTACTTTTGGCGAAAGCGTATCAATGGCATCAACTACATAGTCGTAACCATGGTGCAGGATTTCAGCAATACGCTCATCCTTAATATATTCGTTCAGGATGGTAAGTTTTAGGTCAGGATTAATATCCAAAAGCCGCTTCGACATTACTTCGGTTTTTGCCATCCCTTCGGTGCTGGATAATGCA
>CAJAXK010000475.1 GCA_903946925.1 uncultured Bacteroidales bacterium
CCCCGATGGGCAACAACGGCATTGGTTGCAAATGTGGGTTTCTGGGCAAAAACAGTTACCTGATAGTTCATGGCAAACAGAAATGCAAGGGTTGCAAATGCGTAAAAATTATGTTTCATTTGGATTGTTTCTAAAATTAGACCCACTAAAATAAACTAAAATATGAAACCTATTGTCGTTAAAATTAACATAAATATCCAAACGCCTGATTAGTTTGGGTTTACAATTTGAATGGCTATAACATTCATTGCATCCATATTTTTTTGATATATGCTATACTGTAAATGGGATAAAAAGCCCCATCTGTTTTTCAATAAAAATGACCTCGCAAACACAGTGTACAATAATTATAGCACTGAAAATTAACTCCGTGTACCTCCGTGAACTCCGTGTTGCTTCGGCAGGCTCAGCACAACGCTCCGTGGTAAATATAAAATCTAAATGCGGTAACTTATCCCGTTTTGAGTATAAAACTGCTACTTTTGCCAACCACTATGAGCAAGCCAAAAAGTAAATATTATGTTGTATGGGAAGGCCATCAAAAAGGCATTTTCGATACATGGGACAAATGCAAAAAGCAGGTTGATGGGTACACAGGTGCTAAATACAAGAGTTTTGCAAGTTTGGACGAGGCAAAAAAGGCGTTGGGTGGAAATCCATGGAATTATTTTAACAAAACTTCCAAACCCGTAATAGATCCACAACAGAAAAAACTACATGGCGAACCACCTAAGCAGGGCCTGTGTGTTGATGCTGCTTGCAGTGGAAACCCTGGAATTATTGAATACCGTGGCGTTGATTTGGCTACCGGAAAGCAATTGTTCCATCGTGGCCCGTACCCCGAGGGAACCAATAACATTGCCGAATTCCTGGCTATTGTAAGCGGCTTGGTTTATTTGAAAAGCATTAACAGCACTTTGCCAATTTATAGCGACTCAGCCAATGCCATTGCTTGGGTTAGGGATAAAAAAACCGCTTCGTTGTTAAAACCAAATGCCATTAACAAAGAATTGTTCGAGCTTATGGATAGGGCGGTAGCCTGGCTTCAAAACAATACATACACTACCAAAGTATGTAAATGGGAAACCAAAGCGTGGGGTGAAATCCCGGCTGATTTTGGGAGGAAATAAGGGAAATATGGGGATGTACAGAAAAACTTACATAGCCTCATTTTTGCTCTTTTGTAATGCCAGTGCGGTTTAGCGGCAATAAATATCTGCAAAACAAGTGTTTGTTATTTTAAATATGATTTTGTAATTTTGCGCCCCTCAATTTAATACAGTATCCGGTGAATCGTCTCAAAGAATATCATATTCAGTTTGTTGCGCTTGAACTTGGAAATCACCATTTTGAATTTGAGGTCAATGATCAGTTCTTTGAACATTTTGAGTTTTCGCAAATCCAACATGGTAAGGTTAAGGTTACAGTTGAGCTCGAAAAGATGGAAAGGATGATGGTTTACAACATAAACCTCACAGGTGAAGTGCTTGTAACCTGCGACCGCTGCACCAACGAATTTTATTACACGCTTTCTGACAACGAGAAGCTTATCGTAAAATTAGGCTCCGAATATCTGGAAGAAAGCGAAGATGTGGTGGTTATCCCAGACTCGGAATATAAATTCGATATGTCGCCTTATATTTACGAGTTCATACATTTGGCTCTGCCCGCACGCTTGCTTCACCCTGACGATGAGGATGGGAACAGCACTTGCGACCCCGATATGTTGAAGCGCTTACAAAAACTTGCCCCAGCTGAAACCATTGACCCACGTTGGGAAGCACTCAAAAAACTCAATACCGACACTAATTAGTTTGAATTAACATTAAATACATAAAGCAATGCCAAATCCAAAACACCGGTTTTCGAAAACCAGGACTGCAAAACGTAGGACACATTATAAACTTGAAGCCCCAACCTTCATTATTTGCTCAAATTGTAGCGCATCTGTACTTTACCACAGGGTTTGCCCCGAATGTGGCTATTACAAAGGCCGTCTCGCGATCGAGAAAAACACAACAGCTTAATTTTGCCAACCAAATGGCAAATCATGTTCAGTAAAAGATTCTTTGAATGAGAATCGGGTTAGATGTTATGGGTGGCGATTTTGCGCCGGTGGCAACCATTGATGGTGCCATATTGGCGGCTAAAGAGCTTTCCCTCGATGATAAAATCGTATTGATTGGTAACGAAGCCGTTATCCGTTCGGTATTGCTCGAAAGGGGATGCGATGTTTCTGTATTTGATATTGTGGATGCCCCTGAAATTATTGAAATGGGCGAACATCCCACCAAAGCCTTGGCCCGCAAGCCCGATTCGAGTATTAGCATAGGTTTTGGGATGCTTAAGCATAAAAAAATTGATGCCTTCGCCAGTGCCGGTAACAGCGGGGCTATGCTGGTAGGCTCAATTTTTAGCGTAAACACAATTCAAGGAATTGCACGGCCATGCACATCAGCCATTATACCACAAGAAAATGGTGGGTACAGTTTGCTTGTGGATGTAGGCACAAACCCTGATGCCAAACCCGATGTGTTTTATCAGTTGGGGCTTATTGGATCCATTTATGCCGAAAATGTTTACCACATGCATAACCCACGGGTTGCCTTGTTAAATATCGGGCACGAAGAGGAAAAAGGCAACCTGACCACTCAATCAGCCTACCACTTGATGAAGGATTCGAAAGATTTTAACTTTATCGGGAATATCGAAGGACGGGATATCCTTCGGAATAATGCCGATGTTATTGTATGCGATGGGTTTACAGGAAATATTATCCTGAAACTCGTCGAATCGTTTTATAACATCATGGAAAAGCGCAACCATATCGACGATTATATAAGCAGGTTAAACTATGAAAATTATGGTGGCACACCCATTTTGGGTATTAACGGTGCCGTTATCATGGGTCATGGGATTTCTAATGACATTGCTGTAAAAAATATGGTACTGCTTGGCCGCGATGTATATAAAGCCAAAGTTGCTTCTAAGATAAAACATGCACTTTTAAACCTCAACGGAGGGTTTATGGTGGAATAATATTCCCGCACCTGCATTTCCAAAGCTAGGATTCTAAACCGGGAAATTGTTAATATCGTTTGTAAAAACTACTTTTTTAACAACAAGAAAACAAAATTTATGAATGGAATAAGAGCCGCAATTACCGGAGTTGCAGGGTATGCCCCTGAATATATACTTAACAATGAGGAATTAAGCCGAATGGTGGATACTACCGATGAATGGATAATGACCCGCATCGGTATTCGCGAACGCCATATTTTAAAGGGTGAAGGCTTAGCTTCGTCCGACATGGGTGCAGAAGCCGTAAAATTATTGCTCGCAAAAACAAACACCAACCCCGAAGATGTTGATCTGGTAATTTGTGCCACAGTAACTCCCGATATGTTATTCCCGGCCACGGCCAATATTATCAGCGACAAATGCGGTATTACCAATGCTTTTAGCTACGACATGAACGCGGCTTGTTCCAGTTTTTTGTATGCACTAACCGTAGGACAAAAATTTGTTGAATCGGGAACCCACAAAAAAGTAATCATCGTTGGGGCCGACAAAATGTCGTCGATCACCGATTATTCCGACCGGGCAGTTTGTCCTTTGTTTGGCGATGCGTCAGCCGCAGTTATGCTGGAGCCTTCAACCGAAGATGTTGGTATAGTTGATTCTATTTTTAGGACCAATGGCGTTGGCCGTCATCACCTGTACATGAAAGCTGGCGGATCGCAGCGCCCGGCAACACACGAAACCGTTGATAATAAAGAGCA
>CAJAXK010000476.1 GCA_903946925.1 uncultured Bacteroidales bacterium
AAAGGGATGACCAGATAAACATACAAGCAAACAGTTTTTAACGTGCTTTGTTGTTTCGGAGTGCAAAAGTAGGGTTTTAAAAATGAAAAATGAAGTGGTGGAGTTAATGTTTTAATGTGCTAATGCGATAATGTGCTAATGCGGTAATGTGTTAATTTGAAAATGCGATAATTTGAAAATTTGAAAATGGGTTAATTTGAAAATTTGAAAATGAAGGAATTTGAAGATTTGAGGATTTGAAAATGTAGGAATAGTGATTTTTGATTTTATGACTTATGACTTTTATTAAAATAGACTTCCTGTAATTGCTGTTAGAATTCTCGTTTAAAGTGGTCAAGGATTAGTTAATTTGTCGCGAACAAACTTTCTAATCTGGTTGGCCTCTGTTAATGCATTTTGCATGTGGTAGTATTCGATTTCGAGAATATTCGGATACCTTACTTCGGATGAGTAAATGGTCAGATCGCTGCAATGCAACAGAATTTTTTCAAAACCGGAATCATAATTTATACATGCTTCGCAAAGAATGACCAGATCATGTGTTTTTTGTAATCTTCCATTTTTTGATGCAATATAAGCTTTCAACATTTTTTCGGCACATTGCTGACAATGATAACAAACAATTTCGAGCTTAGGCTTTACCTGGTGAGAAAGGATTTCGGCCGCTTCAAAGTCGTTTTCAGCATATTCAAGCCAATTTACCCAATCTTTATTATCCATAAATTTTTTGCCCTTCAGTTGCGATTAAATATTCGAATGTAGATAAATTATCTTTCCTATTGTTGAAATCATTGATATCGCACACCAGGATATCGACAGGCATAAAAATTTTTTTTAATAGCAATCTCCTGGCTTGTTGGGTAATTTCAATTTTCTTTTTACCATTTAGGTCTGCAACAACAAATATGTCGATATCGCTATCGCTAGTGGCATTATTTGCGGCATACGAACCAAAAAGATAAACCTGACGGGCATCAATACCTGCAACCATTATGGCTGCAATTTGATTTACTATTTTTTTGATGTTCCGCTTCATCGCTTTACTGATTTTGAGAGGATGTGGTAATGTGTTAATGCGATAATGTGTTAATGCGATAATGCGGTAATTTGAAAGTGTGGTAATTTGAAAATGTGGAGATTTGAGGATGTGGAGATTTGGGGATGTGGAAATGTGTTAATGCGGTAATGCTGTAATGCTGTAATGCGATAATGTGGTAATTTGGAGATTTAAGATTCTAAGTATTGGGTGCTAACGTTAGGTCTAAAAAATAGAAGTGTGATGATTAATTGAGTCCTATTTAAATTGTTTTAAGTTGACTATAAATTTATAAAGTTTTCATAATCGATTCCAGATTGCCGACTGATAGATTTCAGCGTTCCAATAGGTATTTCTTTTCGTCCGGCAGGAACAATAACAGTTCGTTGTCCATCGGAGAATTTTTGATGGCTACCTTTTTGACTTTCTAAAAGAAATCCTTATGAAAGCAGGATTTTTATAATTTTTTCAGAAGAAGGAAGCTTTGTCATCAGAAGTTAATGCTTAATTCGCCTATAAGGCTCTCGTTGATTTTTTGATAGTTCTTTCGGGCAGGAGCATCTTCAAAATACAAGTCGAGGGCTTCTTTTAAATTTACTTTAGCTTCTTCGACTGTGCTACCAAAGCTGGCAACATCAGCATTCAGACTCTGTGAGACATAGTATTTGCCTTCTTTGTAAATTATATATTTTATTGTTTTCATGACAGCAGAGAGTTAATGGGACAATTTTAAAATGGGTTTATTTGTGGATGTGGAGATTTGAGGATGTGGAGATTTGAAAATGTGGAGATTTGAAAATTTGAGGATGTGGAGATTTGAGAATTTGAAAATGGGTTAATTTGAGGATGTGAAGATTTGGGGATGTGAAAATTTGGGGATGTGGAAATGTGTTAATGCGATAATGAGGTAATTTGTTAATGCGATAATTTGATAATTTGAAAATGAGGTAATTTGAAAATGAGGTAATTTGAAAATTTGGGAATGAGTTATTGCCAGAATTGATTGCTATTTTTATCCAGAGTCAAAGACTATTTCAAGTTGGAAAAAGGATTGATGATCTGGAGGCTTCCTTCGATAGATTGATTGTGATGTAAATCTTCGGAGTATAAAACTGAGCAATGATTGTTTAGAGCAGCGGCCACCATCATGCTGTCCCAAAATGAAAACCCATATTTTTCAACGATTTTTAATGTTTGATTCAAAGTGCTTATATTCAGATCGCTGATGACAAAATTTTGTTTTATAAAATCTGCCACTTTTTCAAGTTCATTATTTGGAAACTTAAATTTGCGATGTAACACATAAATTGTATAGTTAACAACCTGTAAACTAATGATGTTACACTTTGTTGAAATTTCAATGGCAACCTGCTTTCTGGCGTCATCCTGTTTGCCAAAAGCGTAGATCAGGATATTAGTATCCAGAGTAGGTTTATCGTTCATACAATTCGTTGCGATCAAATTTGAACCCGGTTATATCAATATTATATTGATCAAAGAAACTGCCGGCTTTCTTCGCATTGGTATGTTTAGGTGTATGCTTCTTTGTTTTTCCTGAGGTGTAACGTTGCACCAGGAACTGATAGAAATCAATCAATTCGTTCTGGGCTTTTTGTGGTAATATATGGATGTCGATCATAGAGGAGCAGTTTTTATCGTTCGAAGAAATGAATGAGATAATGGGTTAATTTGAAAATGGGTTAATTTGAAAATTTGAAAATGTGGAGATTTGGGGATGTGGAGATTTGGGGATGTGAAAATTTGGGGATGTGAAAATTTGGGGATGTGAAAATTTGGGGATGTGAAAATTATTGATAAAGACTGGTGTTTATTGATTGGAGACTGCTCATTAGTAATTGGTGATTGGTACTTAGTGCCTGAAGTTTGAAACTTATACTACACATAAGTATTTGAAAATTTGTCAAACTAAAATTGTCAAACTTATGCGATACATATATTGGGTTTTGCTGATTCAATATTCGTTTTGTTGATCCCAAGTGAGTTTGCTTTACCTAGAAAAAAGTCATCGGCAATTTGGTTCAAATAATGGCGGGTATGAGCTAAATCAATTGGTTTGTTTATCCAGTTTACATTTACAAGTAATTCGACAGGGAATGAAACCAACCGTTGTTCGACATCTATTTCATTAATTGCGGCTTTATGCTTGGCATGATGAAATAAATCCATCCAATTGAATGAATAGTTTAGTGATATTGCAATAATATCGAAAATATCTTTTGGTTCATCGCGTCCTATCAAAGCAGTGAGCTTGTTGGCCAGAATGTTTGTTGGGGTATCAATCCTGCCGTATTGGTATGCAGATTGAACCCCAGCATAATATTTGGCATCATTGACAAATTCTATTTTTAACGTAGTATCATTTTCAGCAATAAACAGGCGCGTAAAGTCATCAGAAAAAAGAGTTTGGTCAATATTCACCTGAAAAGCTGCTGAGATTTTGTTTTTTATGGCTGCTATATGAACCAGATACTTATCATCGGCATTAACAAAAAAACCGAGGTCATCACTTAGCCTATGATGTAAGTAAAACCTACCTAGTGCAGTCCCACCTGTTAAGTAGAAAGGGAAGCCGAAGCCAGCCCACCAGGTTAGGAATTTATCCTGAAGTTGGTAGAGTTTGCTGTAATCTTTTTCGGACGAACTCATATTTTTGCCGCAAAGAGGGTGACCTGAGCTTACTTATCAACTTATTGGTAAGTAGATATTGAATATCACAGATGGAGAATAATTGCAGTATAGTAAACCAGGAGTATGATTCGATCAATCGAAGAAAAATCATGTCGCGGGTATAATGTCCGGCTACTTTTATTTCACCAAGCATAAGCGCATCAATATCGTTAGTGGAAATGGTGCAATCCCAAAGAATTTGACTGATAAGTTTCTGTCTTTCGGGTAAGTTCATTCGGGAGAGTGATTAGATAATAGGGTAATTTGAAAATTTGGTAATTTGGTAATTTGAAAATGTGGAGATTTGGGGATGTGGAAATGTGGAAATGTGATAATGTGCTAATGAGCTAATGCGCTAATGCGGTGATGTGGTAATGCGGTAATTTGATAATGCGGTAATTTGAAAATTTGAAAATGTGAAAATGTGAAAATGTGAGGATGTGAGGATGTGAGGATTTGAGGATGTGGGAATGAATTAATAAGCTTTCTTGTTAATTGGGTTATTTACGAGGGTGATGTTTTCTTTGCGTCCTTTGCGAAAAACTTTGCGACGTTGCGTTTCAAAAACTTACCTAAAAAATATTGACAGTTTAAATCAGGCATTTGTTTGCAACTACAGTTTTACTTTTCAGAT
>CAJAXK010000477.1 GCA_903946925.1 uncultured Bacteroidales bacterium
CCTGGTCTTCGCCCGGAACCTATTCGCAATGGACTACTAATGGCACAAATCTGGCCTATACAACCGGAAACGTAGGAATTGGTATTAACCCACCGACTCGTCCCTTGCATGTTACCTCAGCCCAAATTACTACAGGTACATCTGTCATATTGGGCGAAAATACTTACTCTGGCACCAATAACTGGGTGTATGGTATTGAAGGTCGGGTAAACAGCACCTCACCCAATACTGGTCCAGGGGTTGGTGTTATGGGGCTTTCGCTGAATACTGCCGGAGGTGGTGCGGGTGTGATGGGACAATCAAATGGGTTGACCGGCATCGGGGTGCGTGCAATAGCCAATTCTGCAACTGGCGCAAATATGGCTTTGTATGCTGCAACTACCAGTCCTGATGGTTTTGCCGGTTATTTTTATGGTGCAAAAAACTATTTTCAAGGCAGTGTAGGTATTGGTACCACAACCCCAGGTTCGTTATTAACTGTAACAGGTTCACAGGCTAATACAGCCGGTTCCATTGCTTATGTTGAAAATACTTATACTGGCAGCAATACCTGGGTATATGGTATTCAGGGAAGGGTTAATAGCACATCGGCAAATACAGGCCCAGGGATTGGTGTTTTGGGTATTTCCAACAGTTCCACTGGTGGGGGTGCTGGTGTAATGGGTCAGTCCAATGGGTTAACAGGCGTTGGGGTTCGCGCCATAGCTAATTCAGCATCTGGTGCAAACATGGCACTTTATGCAGCTACTACCAGTCCTGATGGTTTTGCCGGATATTTCTATGGCCCTAAGAATTATTTCCAGGGTAGTATCGGTATAGGAACCACTGCCCCTGATCAGGATTTGGTGGTTGGTTCACCAATGGGGCAAGGATGGGTATTGCCTGCAGTTACCATTTCAAATGCCTCGGGTGGTGCAATAGATATTGGAACACCAACAGAGCACATTTCCATTAGTCATGGATCAACATTTCATAGAGCCAGGATTATGAGTTCAGATGCAACAGGCTATGGATTAGGTAACATAGAATTCTTAGTTGACAGGATTGGGATCGGCCAATCAGTACCTATTGCAAAATTGCATGTTGAAAATACAGGTTCAGTAAAAACAGGATATTTTAAAGGTACAGGCGCAGGGCTGAATTATGTTACCCTGATGAGCGAAAACACCGGGGCCGCCGGAATAGGTGCCTATTTTAAGACTTACGGTACTGATGCCACTTTAGTTCTGGGTCAGGATGCTGCTGCCACAGGAGCGCTGCTAAAAGGTTTCGGAGCAAATGGGGGTGACGATGAAATCCGTATCAACAACGATGGCGAAATCCTTATTTTTAACTCGGCACACATTCAGACTGTCAGCATCAATCCCAGCGAAACAGGAACAGCCGATGGTAGCCAGATTACCCTTTATAACGCGGCAGGCACAGCGGTTATTGAAATGGATGCTAATTACGGGGGGACCACAAAAGGGAGGGTTACCACTTCCGAACTTGAAATTACGGGTGGTGCCGATATTGCCGAACCTTTTATTGTTTCGGATAACGATAAGCTGCGACCCGGCATGGTACTCAGTATAGACTCGAAAAACCCCGGGCAACTAAAAATATCGGATAAAGCGTACGACCGCTGCGTAGCTGGTATTGTGAGCGGGGCAAGCGATATTCAACCGGGGCTTATCCTTCGCCAAAAAGGCACAATTACCGATGGCCAACATTTGGTAGCCCTTACAGGTAGGGTTTATTGCCTGGTCGATGCTACTAAAAATCCGGTTGAACCTGGCGATATGCTCACTTCTTCAAGCACTGCTGGATATGCAATGAAAGTTGAAAACAATTCGAAAGCTACCGGAGCAATCATTGGAAAAGCAATGACCGCACTCGAAAGCGGGATGGGTTTGGTACTTGTATTGGTTTCGCTCCAATAGTGCTTGCGTTGTTGTATTTATTTGGTTCCTAAAAAGCAATACCAAGGCAAACAAATACTGCATTTCTATTTGCAATAAAAAAACAATAAGATAATGAAATCATTTTCAAGGTTAATATCTTTGCCTTTAGTTGTTATAGTGCCTTTTTTTTATGGCCATGCTTCGGCGCAGGATCAGCCAGTACACCCTAACAAAATCAAAAACGGCACCTATCTCGGTTTATCACTCCCTTTACGCGATCTGCCAAAAATCACGATGGCAGAAATAAAAGAGATGGAGTTACGGTATAAAGAGAACCCCTTGAACGAATGGCCAGCTCCAACCTACCCGTTCAAGGCAACTGCGCAACCCCAAGGCAATGACCCAATTTGGCAAGCTGCAATGGGTAATATGTCGAATTTAGCAGCCACAGTTATTAATTTTGCAGGGCAGTCAGGCAACGCAGACCCTCTTGATCCCAATGGGGTAGTTGGGCCAAACCATTATATGCAAACCATAAATTCGGTTTATGCAATTTACAACAAAACCGGAACGCTATTAGCCGGGCCAACGGATTTGAATTTGCTTTTCGGCAATTTACTTGGAACCAATTGCAACGATGGCGACCCGATTATGCTTTATGATGAACAAGCTAACCGGTATCTATGTGCCGAATTTTCTCTCTGCAACCCTAACGACCGCATGTTAATTGCAATTTCCCAAACCAATGATCCAACTGGTAGTTGGCACAGATATTCATTTGATGTTGATGATGTGCCTGATTATATGAAATTCGGGATCTGGCGCGATGCCTATTATATGGGAACCAATACGCATGCTGTTGGCAGTGATGATATTTACGCCTTCGATCGTTCGCAGATGTTGAACGGCAACAATGCACAAATGGTGAGTTTCGACAATCCTTGGCGGCCGGCCACATACCAAGGCGTTCAATGCGCTCTGCCGGTTGACAACGATGGTGAATTTGCCCCTATAGGCACTCCTGGAAATTTTCTTATTCTCAATAACGATGCCATTGCCGGTGGAACCGACCAACTATGGATATTTGAAATGGCTGTTGACTGGATCACCCCTGCCAATTCAACTTTCAACCGCGTTCAACAGTTAAATGTTCCTGCGTTCGATAGCGATTTCGGTAGTAATTGGGACAACATAGCTCAATATGGCACTGCCCAAGAACTTTTGTCCGTATCGGATCTTATCATGAATGTGCCCCAGTTTAGGAATTTTTCGGGCCAACAAAGCATTGTACTTTGCCACACTGTGGATGTAAACAATACTGATAGGGCCGGTATGCGCTGGTATGAACTACTACGGACATCGGGATCCTGGTCTATTAGGCAAAGCGGGACTTATTCGCCCGATGCCAATTCGCGTTGGATGGGCAGCATACACATGAACGGCCATAAAGAGATTGGTCTTGCTTATTCGATTTCTAGCAGTTCCATGTATCCTGGGATTAGGTACTGCGGACAGGATGCCATTGAATATGCCAAAGCAAGCGGAGCAATGAATGTAGCAGAAGCAACTATCCAAACTGGGGCCTATTCAAAAACCTGGGGCAACAGATGGGGCGATTACTCCAGCCTTTTTGTCGATCCCGTTGACGACCGCACCTTTTGGTACACCCAAATGTTTGAGGGTGCTGTAACACAAGAAACTCGTATTGCTGCCTTCACGATTTACCCATCAAGTATTTATGTTGATAAAACTGCTGCTCTTGGAGGCAATGGCACGCTCGCCTCGCCTATACGTACTGTTACCCAGGCTTTGGGCGCACTTGGCCCAGGAACCAATGTATATATAAAATCAAACACTTACGACGAAGCAAATCCAATGCTTATTAACCAAAATGGTTTATGGAACTCCTACAACGGGGCTTCCATTGTTAAATAAATAATTCCCTTCAAAACAAATTTTAGCATGAAAGCTTTTTTGTCGCTTTTTTTCTTATCTGCTCTATGCCAAATACTTCCAATAAATATATTGGCACAAAAGGCTGATTTGAAATCCAATAAAATCATCGAAAAAAACAACCTTCCTTTGTCCGGCAAGTGCAGTTTCAAGTTCGCCATTGCAAGTTCGGGTATTTCCCTTTGGTCGAATGATGGGACAAGCTATTTTGGGAATGAGCCACTTTCAGGCATTGAAATGCAAGTGTCGGAGGGGTTATATTCGGTAAATCTCGGCGAGAAACCAATGAAACCCTTCTTTTACCAATTGCTTGATATGTATCCCGATGCCGTACTTCGCACTTGGGTCAATACAGGAAATGGTTTTTATCTTTTCGATGAACAAGCATTCAGTAAAGGTATTGTTGCTAAAATCGATCAATCGGTTCAGGGCCAGATCCCACAAACCAAACCTAACACCAACCTGACTTTTGCCCCAGATATTAGCCGGAAATCGGGAAAGCGGGAATTAGCTAAAGAGCAGAAAGAAGCAATGAACCCAGATGGGCTGCAAAGGGAAAGGTATAAGAAAAGGGCCGATGCAAACGGATATATCCCAATTGATGCCTTGCTAAATGCCAAGCGGCACATCCAAAATATGCAGGAAGTCCCAAGCGACGATGCTGGGTTATGGGTTTGGGATTGGCTTGGTCCTGGCAATATCGGCGGTAGGATACGTGCAATATGCATACATCCTGTAAACACTAATACCATTTTTATTGGAAGTGTATCAGGCGGCTTATGGCGTTCGACCAATGGAGGATCTTCATGGACAGCAATAAACGATTTTCTGCCCAATCTGGCTATTACCTCTATTGTAATAGACCCCCAAAACACCAACCTGATGTATGCTTCTACTGGTGAAGGTTTTTATAGCTATGATGGCTTGCCGGGTGCCGGGATTTTTAAAAGCACTAATGGCGGAACCTCCTGGACTCAGTTAGCGAGTACCAATAACGATAATTATAAATATGTCAACCGCCTTGCTCACCATCCCGACAGTACAGGTGTTTTGTATGCCGTTACCAGAAACGCACATGTTTACAAAACTACAGATGGGGGAGTTACATGGGTTGATAAACTAACAACCGCCTCAGCGGCAATGGATGTCCGTATTAATCCATCTAATGTTGCCCGCGTAGTGGTTGGTTGTGGCAACGATGTTTATACCTCCGCTAATTGGGGGAATACCTGGACAAACCAGACTACGGGTGCTGCCAATAAACTGCCCGACAATCCAAGCCGCTGCGAAGTGTCGTTTTGCCCCAGTAATGCCTCGCGCATATATGTTGGTTTAGATACTAACAAAGGCGAAATTTGGAGATCGGCCGATAATGGGGTTACCTGGAGCCGGCGTTGTACAGGGTACCAATACATGGCTGGTCAGGGCTGGTACGACAATTGCATCTGGATAGACCCTACAAATAGCGACCATTTGGTTGTTGGTGGCCTCGACAACTGGAAGAGTACTGATGGTGGCGCTACCCTCACAAAAATCAGCGACTGGCATGATTATCACAATGGAGGTTCTGCAAACTCGGCACATTCCGACAATCACATAATCATCAACCACCCTGATTTTAATGGGACTACCAACAATATTGTGTTTTTTGGCAATGATGGCGGCATACAAAAAGCTGCCGATATTTCTACTGTAAGTTTGAATTCCGGTTGGACGAACCTGTGCAACAGCACTTTAGGGATAACACAATTTCATGCCGGAGCTGCTGCGCCCGACGGCAGTGTACTGATTGGCGGAACACAGGACAACGATTGTGTAAGGTATAAGGCTTCGGGCGCATGGAGTGGGAGTTCGGGTTGGTATCAATTAGAAACTGGCGATGGCGGCTACTGTGCTATTGATCAATCAAACACTAACATTCATTATACCGAATATACCAACCTCGCCATTTCGAAAAGCACAGACGGTGGTGCCACAAATGCCGGAGCCACAACAGGCCTTACGGATGCAGGAGATGAAACCGCCGCACTTTTTGTCTCACCATTTTCAATGGATCCAAATAATTCGAGCAGGCTTATTGCAGGTGGGGCAAGTATTTGGCGCACAACAAACGGTGCTTCAAACTGGTCATCAATAAAAGGGAATACAGGTACCGGGTTTAATTCAGGGGGTACTTGGTATTGGCATCGTTGTTCGGCAATTGACATAGCAGATGGCAACTCTGCCCTCATTTGGGTTGGTTACGAAAATGGGAATGTTTATAAATCTAGCAACGGAACAGCGGCCGCACCAACTTGGACACAGGTGGACAACAATGCCACTGCACTACCAAACCGCTGGGTGGCCGATATTGCCATTAACCCTCTGAACGATAATGAAGTTTTTGTAACCTTTGGAGGATATAATGCCGACAATATATGGTTTACGAATGATGGTGGTGCAAGTTGGTCGCAACGCACCGGAACTGCCCCTTTCGACCTTCCAGCCCTTCCTGTAAATACCATCAGGTATAATAATTCCAATACCAATTGGATTTATATAGGCACCGATTTGGGTGTATTTTCAAGCATGGACAAAGGAATGAACTGGAGTGTTGATAAGCGTTACAACGATAACGAGGGGCCGGCCAACGTAGCAGTAGAAGAACTTTTTTGGCAGGGTGACGATTATTTAATTGCAGCAACCTACGGGAGGGGTATGTATAGGGCACATCCACTAACAACAATTTATGTTGATAAAACTGCCCCTGCAGGTGGCGATGGAAGTGCAGCAAGGCCATATAATAACGTTACCGATGCCGTAAACCATGCTGGGTATGGGACTAATATTTCCATCAAGGCAAATACATACGATGAATTGCCCATACTGTTTACCAAAAAAGGAATGGTTAATTCAACCAATGGGAGTGCAATAGTTAAATAGAAGTTATTTTATGTACATCTTTCGAAATACAATTAAAAACATTTTTATGAAAAAGAAAATTTTTATGAAAAAGCTATATTTTTTGGTTTTGGCAGCAATACAATTGCTCCCAATGTGTAATGTAGCACAAACGGCAAACCAATCACAGGTAGTATCTTCGGGCGGTGGTACTTCGTCAGGCGGAGCATATTCCAGCTTTGCTGTTGTGGGCGAACCTTTTGTGGCATACCAAACAAGCGGAAGTGCTTATCAATCGGACGATGGGTTTATTTACAGGCTCTCAGATGCGACCATACTGAACCTTACTTTATACATTGAAGGACTGTTCAATGGTTCGGGTTTAAACAAAGCACAAAGCACTACTGGCGACCAGTTTCCTGGCAATATTGCCGACAATATTAATATTGAACTTCACAATGCTTCAAATTATTCCAATATAGTGTTTTCGGCTAACAACATCGGTTTGTCCACCGCTGGTCAAGCCACTGTTACTATTCCCGAAAGCAGTTCCGGTTCTTATTATGTTACGGTAAAACACCGCAATTCGCTCGAAACAGTAAGTACACTGCCTGTAAACTTTTCCGGGGGGACTAAGGCCTACAATTTTACCTTTAGTCCTATGCAGGCATATGGCAACAACCTTAAGCTGCTGGCAACCGGAATTTATGGTTTATATACCGGCGATGCCAATGCTGATGGGCTGATTAACACAGCAGATGTTAATTTGATTTCAGCTTCGGCCACAAGTTTCGGCTTAGGTTACCTCACAAATGATTTGAACGGCGATGGGATAGTGGATGCATTGGATTTAATAGTTGTTGATAACAATGCGGCGAATTTTCGAATGAAAATAACGCCTTAACAAACAAGTTTTAAGCACTTTGTTTAATAATAAATATTATGGGTTTGTTACGCCGGCACTTTTTGGATTAAGCTTTTGAAAGATCGGGAATCAAACGTAGGCTATTTGTCATTTGTTGATATTGCCAATTCTGAGGGTGAAATGTTGAAATATTTCTTGAATACCCGAGAAAAATAAGACGGGTCGTTGAAACCAACGGAATAGGCAACTTCTGAAATATTCAGATTGTTTTGCTTGAGCATTTCAGCAGCCACCTCAAGTTTGATTAAAATAATAAAAGTGTTCGGGGTAGTATCCAGCCCATCACGAAAAACCCTTTGCAGTTGCCTTAAGCTAACCCCGAGTTCCTGCGCAAGAGCTTCGGGTTTTATGGATTTATCAAGGTTAGCCATTAGGTATTCCCTGGCTTTTGAGAACAATTCGTTATTGCCTTTTTCTTCCAGTTCTCCAATTGGTTTATTGATTACAAAATCAAGCAATGGCGACAAGTTATTGCCTGTTTTTGTTGGGATTTGTTTGAGTTTATAAATTTTGAACACAAATAAAACCGCCAAAACAAGTAACAAAACAAGGCTGAATACAAAAAAAACAAACCATTGTCCGGCATATTTGCTTTTCATCTTTTTTAATACGGATGCCTTTCCGGCAAGCTTTACCTTTAGCCATTTATCAGGAAATCCAAAGTCAGATACTCCAGCCAGACTGAAGGCTAAATAGCCTTGTACTGGGCCTTCAGGCAATTTATGGAAGTCTATTATGGTATCATTGTCGTTTACACAAAAATCCATGGCAAATTGTTCCCCGGAAACCGGTTTGATGCCAATGCTTGCCCATGGGATGGCACATTCAACCACAAACCCCGAATCAATGTCAGTATTGTTGTTAATGGTTCCCTGTTGTGTTGCAGCTACCTGAAACACAATGTTGGCGATTTCGCTGTCCTTGGGAACAGAATGCTTGAGCAATAAATTTAGCCTGTCGCCCCTGAAAATAACCGTGCTGCCTTTCAGGTCAATCAGGAACTGGTAATCGTTGAGGTCGAGGGTGTCACGGCTATCGTTGTGCGAATCAATATATATTTCTATCCCATCGTTAAAATGTAGCCGTGTGAGGCTGTCAGCTTTTTCAAGCGCCACCAGGTAATTGTCTTTTACCACCATACAAATATACAGGGATTGCTCGTCCCACCCGAAATTTACATTACAACTGTTACGGTACATGGCTGAAGTTGGGGTTGAGAAAATATGGCTTTTTGTTTGGTCCCATTTAGAAGGATTTCCATCAACAATTACCTCCATATTGCAATAATCAATTTCAAGTTGAGCCTGCTGGCCAAATGAATGTGACCAAACTACTAAAAGAAGGGATACTAAAAGAAAAGTCTTCATGTAAGGTTTGCAATTGGATCTAGCGACAAATGTGCTCCGCGTAACGTTGCGGACCCCGGAATAAAGGTATTACAAAAATAGGAAAATCACTAAATTTTTAAGTATCCAAGGTTGAAAGCAATAAATTCAATTTGAAGGGATTCACGTCAAAAAACTTGGCAAGAAAGAAGTGAAAGCAAACTGAATCAATAGCTTAGTCTCCCAAATAGAGGATATGAATTATCGGAATGACAATCTTCTATCTGGTAGTTCCATTTTTAAGTAATGCAAATTTTTGCTGCCTTGTTATGCTTAACAGCCATTGGCTGATTATGCCAACACCAAACTAATTTGTTTTATGGCCCAATCCCAATATTGCATTAAGCAATAAAGAATCGAGGAAAAGTGTTGAAATGTCGCGTTTATCCTAAAGGTTTGCGCCTTTTTACATAAGAAAATCAAGCTTTGGGAATAGTTTTGGGCAAAGCAAAAATGCAATTCGATTAGCACTTTACGCCAGGACTATTAAGCTTATATTGCTTACTATGTGCTTGTTACAAATGGCAAATGACTAACAATGAGGAATTGTGAAAATAATTCGAGGCTTTTTTCTTGCAAAAATGCAATACATGGATTATTTTTACATGTTTGTTGTGTGGCGTTAAAAAGCAAGAAGGTAATCTGGTTGAAACCAAGCCACAGACATTCAAATTTGGTACAAGCGCCTGCCTTAAAAACAGAATAGTATATACCTCTTCCAAGCCCTTCTAAGCTCCGCATCCCTTTACTCCTAACTTTCACGCCCGAATACCCTTGAAACTAAAATGTTACAATAAGGTGTTAATTCCAACCAAACCCTAATAAACCATATCTTCATGAAAACAAAAATTACCCTTACAGTCTTTTTTGGGATATGCTTTTTCGCAATTTCCAAAGTTGCAAATGCGCAACAAAACGAGCCTATGGTAACAGTAGCAAAATATTTCGATGTTACCCCACCTTTAAGGGATATGACTCCGGTTGCACCAAAACCAAGGGACAAAAGCTGGAAAAAAGCAATTTTGGATAATGGCAAGTGGATTGAAAACAAAGAAAACGAACGGCCCAATGCTCCTGCCGACAACCTGCCACCAAGGCAAACTACCATGGGGACAGCTACTGCGACAGGTGTGCTGAAAAACTTCGAAGGCGTTGGCTGCCTTAACAATGTATATCCACCCGACCCCAATGGCGATATCGGAGGACTATATTATATTGACCAGGTAAACAGTTCTTTCTCAGTTTACAACAGGGAAGGTGTTACTGTTTATGGCCCGGTTGATAATTCGACAATCTGGAGTGGGTTCATTGGTTCCTGGACTGGAACCAACGATGGAGATGGCATTGTACTATACGACGAGTTTGCCGACTGCTGGTTTTTTAGCCAGTTTGCATTCAGGACTTCAGACACCTCTTTCTGGCAATTGATCGCCATTTCGACCACCAACGACCCGACCGGTTCCTGGTACAGGTATGCGTTTGAGTTTACTGAACTCAACGACTACCCCAAATTTGGGGTTTGGCCCGATGGGTATTATGCCAGCTTCAATATGCCAAGCAGTGCTTATGTTGCGGTTTTCGAAAGGAGTAAAATGCTCACTGGCGATGGCACAGCACGCATGTTGACATTTAGGCAGAACAATCTTTGGGGGTTTAAACCCGCCGATTGCGATGGGGTGCCCCCACCTCCTGGTACGCCTAACTATTTTAGCAGGTGTTACGACAACAACTGGGGCGGCACTTCCGATGGGATAAAAATATGGGAATTCCATACCGATTGGGTAAATACTGCAAATACCACTTTCGAGCAAGTAGCCGATTTTGCCGCAGGGCCATTTAATTGCGTGATTTGCGAAACCGGAAGATGGACCTGTATGCAGCAACCGGGCACTAACCAAAAACTTGAAGCACTTTCCGGTCAACTGATGAACCGCCTGCAATACAGGAATTTTGGGAATTACAAAACTCTCGTTACAAACCAGACCACAAAAATTGACTCCTGCAAAGCAGGAATACAATGGTACGAAATGCGTAATGAAGGAAGTGGATGGTACCTCTACCAACAGGGTACTTATGCCCCCGATAACAATTACCGTTGGAATGGAAGCATGGCCATGAATGCGATGGGAGATATCGGGTTGGCATACACGGTTTCGGGCACAGGCATCTATCCTTCGATAAGGTTTACCGGACGGAGAAACGGCGACCCTTTAGGGCAAATGACCATAGCCGAAACCACTGTTATTGCAGGTGGGGGATCGCAATTCGGCGGTGCTCGCTGGGGCGATTATTCCAACCTATCCATCGACCCTGTGGACAATGTAACTTTTTGGCATACAAACGAATATATACAAACCAACACAACAACTACTTGGAATACTAGGGTAGCCTCCTTCAGCCTGAGCGCTGGCCCTTATTGCCAGGCAGGCTCCATGGATCCGAACAACGAATATATCAATTATGTGCAAATAGGAACTATCAGCCATGGCTCGTTAAATTCACCTTTTGGATATGGGGATTATAAAACCATTTCGACTGCCATACCCAGAGGTTCGCCAAGTACGATAACAGTAACAATTGGCAATCCGGGATATTACAGCTACGGGGGTATTTGGGTGGATTGGAACAATGATGGTGATTTTGAAGATGCATCCGAAGAAATCTCTCCCATAGGTGGCAGTCCCGGAACTGGGCCTTACACTGCCCAGATTACGCCTCCCCTTTCAACACTTGAAGGCAATGTAGTGTTGCGCGTTCGGGTAAATTATATGAATGCCCCCGAACCATGTGGGGTTACAACCTATGGCGAAGTGGAAGATTACACCCTAAGCCTCACCGAACCAACCGTTAACGTGTGGAGGGGCGAATATTCCGGCTACTGGGAACAGGCAAATAACTGGTCGCTGGGACATGTACCGGTAGCTACCGAAAATGTATTGATACCAAGCAGCTTCAACAGCCCGTGGCTTCATTCCATAACTGCCGAATGCAATAATATTACTATAAATCCTGGTGTGCTTTTTGATATTTACGATGGAAGTTTGCATGTTGCTGGAAACATGACCATGTACGGGCAACTCATGATGGAACACGCAGCAGCCGAATTAAGCGTTGATGGCAATATAACATGGGGAAGTGGGTCAACAGCTAACATTTATGCATATACAAACATCAACATTGCAGGAAATTGGACATTTGCCCCGGGTTCCAACGTTCAGTTAACCAATGGTGCAGTAACTTTTACAGGAAATTCGCCATCCATAATTTATTGCAATGGAACAAACAGCAGTTTCAATTACCTGAATATCAACAAAGATGCTTCACATGTGATACTTGATGGCACCTCCACTGCCAACCTGACTTTAAATGGATCCTTCATTATTTATGGCAATTCCTCCTTTTACGGATACTCCAACCACAAAATAATCCTGAAAAGCAGCCTGAATGCGATTGGTGGCATCTATCTTTCGGTAGGGACAATGGAATTTAACGGCGGTTTTCTGGCAATGCAGGTTCCTTCTGGCAGTTTTTTCAGGAATCTGACCATCAATTCCTCTGTTGGTGTTTTTATGGATTCTGATATCGAAATCCGTGGCGACCTGCTCATACAGGCAGGAACATTTTATTGTAATGCACATTATATCACCATTTCAGGAAACTGGACAAACACCGTTGGTGATATTGGTTTTGACGAAACCAACGGGCTTGTTATTTTTAATGGGAGCGCCCACCAGTATTGTGGTAGCGAAACTTTCAATGCCCTCGAAATCAATAAACCTTCAGGTGCTTTCCGTGTTTGGGCTAGTATTGTGAACTGTAACCAGTACAACTGGACAGCAGGCGCCGTGGATGTGAACATCGGTGTTTTTACTGCCCTCGACCTGGTGGATGATGGGATTTATGGCGATTATTACGTCAACCCACTTAGCTATGTTAATCTTACAAATAGCACCGGTTATGTTGACCTGAACGGTAACCTTATAATGCTCGGCGGCGAATTTAATGTTTATGGCGGCACTGCCGATAGCTATTTCGCCTATTCTAACCCAGCGGGGATTTATATGACAGCCGGAATCGTGGATTTTCACGATGTTGGGGTTTTCCTTAGTAATAGCTACAATGCTTTTAGTTCAATAATTACAGGTGGAACCTTACGGACAGGCAAAAACTTTGACCTGAACCACAGTGGTTTTGCACCATCAGGCCTCACCCTCGAATTTGCTGGAAGCGACAATTCATATATTTACCAGTATGCAGGAAGCCTCAATACCATCAGTCTGAACAAAACATCACCAACCGCCACCCTTAGCCCGGCAACAAATATTGCCCTATCCAACAACCTTAATATCTTACAAGGTTTGCTGATTGTTGAGGATAAGACTTTAAATATTTCGGGAAACCTCAATGTAACTTCAGGGATTCATGTTAACCATCAAAATGCGGTTATAAGGGTCTCCGGAAACACAGTTTGGAATGCCGGTTCACTAGTTGCAATGAATGCCAACGGCACCTTCCAATCGGCGGGCAACTGGACTTTCGACCCTGGCACAAACGTGCAGTTTAACGATGGCATTGTTAATTTTATTGGCACATCCAATTCCTATATATTTAGCAATTCGGCAGACAGTTATTTCAACCAATTGCTTTGTAGCAAATCATCGGGGGCAACGGTTACGCTGAGTAACTTATCGCAAGCAAACTGTAATGTAAAAAATGACTTTTACATTTTTAGCGGAAACTCTTTTTTGGGCGAATCAAGTCATCCATTAGTGTTTGAAGGAGCTTTCATAAATAACGGTCACTATAGATTCAACGCCGGTGAGGTATCACTTATGAATGCTTCGTTCCCTATTACACCGGGCAGTGGCGACTATTTTAATCAACTTACATTGAATAGCCCGGGCACTTTCAATTTTAACAATACTTTTAGCGACACACTGAACGTGAAAGGCAATTTTACTATAAATGCGGGTGGGTTGAATATGAACAACAAGATACTTGCCTTTGGTGGTTTTTGGAACAACCTTGTGGGTGAGTCAGGTTTTGCCGAAGGGGCCGGAAAAGTAATTGCCTCAGGCGGCGGAATACAGCAAATACTTAACAGCGAAATATTTTATAATTTTGAAATCAATAGTTTGTACCCAACAGGATATTATGCCGATGTTCAGTTAGGCAACAATTTGAACCTAAATGTTTTGCATAATTTTAATATTGAACAGGGAACACTGTGGCTTTACAACAACAACAATTTAGTTGTCGGCAACAACTTAGGCATTGCTTCGGGTTCCGGGCTAAGTGCCAACAATGGCAGCAATATAGCCATTAACCTTGCAGGGAACCTTACCGATGATAATGCTGGTTTCAACACTTATTTCGGGTTTAATCCAGGTGCTTCCTCTGTTTTTACATTGAATGGAAGTTCCGACCAGCATTTATATACATCTGCTTCGGCCAGCGAAACATTCCATCACATTAGCATTAACAAACCGGCTGGCATGGTTCTCCCTTCTGGCGATCTGACCGTAAAAGGCAATTTTGAAATGGTTCAAGGATCGTTCAACAACTCCAACCCGGATCTTGATTTCACTTTCTTTGGAAACCTTACCACCGCTCCGGGAACTAATTTTTACCCTGGAGGCCGGACAATATTTGCTGGGGGCAACGATCAGGAAATCAGTTTGAGCAACACCAGCTACTTTGAAGACGTTCTGGTGCAAAAAGAACTTGCCACAAATACCGTTACACAGCTTACGGAAATGATTTCAATTAATGGGAA
>CAJAXK010000478.1 GCA_903946925.1 uncultured Bacteroidales bacterium
AATGCTTCTGAGGTAGTTTGTAGGAAAGCCGTATGCGGGAAAACTGCACGTACGGTTTGACGAGGGGGCAGGGAAGGTGTTAAATGCCTTCCCGCTCTACTCTACACTTTTTGGTACTTTTTGATCAAGCAAAAAGTAAGAGAAGGAGAATGTAGTCAAATCAATATACCAATCAAGAAGTAAATTTCAATCACTTCTCCATCAAGTCATAAACAAGCTAATCAAAATAATATGTAGCCAAAAAATTACACAAATGCGTTAGATTTTTTATTTGAACGCCCAGAAAAAACAAGTCTTTTATCCAAATATTTCACGCTGGGATTTCAAAAAGGTGTGCTGTGATAAAGAGAATAGGAAACAATATTAAATGGCGGCAGCCAAAGTCTGATTTTAGTCTTATTTTTGGCAAACGGTTTAGCTTAACCAATTTTAACTTAATCAGTATGCATTGTGAAATATGGCTTATTGCATCAACAATCAGAAATGAATAAACCTGCCCTTATTTGTTTGACTTTCCTTTTGTTGCTGATGTTATCGGCGAACGGGCAAGGCCTTGGCCGGTACCGTTTCGAAGAGTTTGATTTAGCTCATAAGGCTGGGGTTCCAGGGGTTTACAGTATGTTTCAGGATACAAAAGGCGTAATCTGGTTAGGTTCCACTAATGGCATTTACAGGTACGATGGTTCCCGTATTTTTGAGTTCGATGCCGAACAGAAGAAAGTATTGGGCAAAACCAACTATGCTTTTTTAAAGTCAAAAAACGGCGATGTGGTTATTGGTAGCGATTTTGGGATATGCACCTTCAATATCCGTGAAAACAAGGTTAAGCTCATTGTAACTTTAAACAGGGTTTTTCACAACCGAAGCCGGTTCTACCCGCTTTGTTTCGACGAAGAAGGAAACTTGTGGTTCATGGCTTCGCGCAAAGGGATAGGATATTACGATGGACGAAAAGTTTATTGGGTCCAAAATCCTCCATCCATCCCTCCCGAATCCATCGACAAACTCAGCGATGCATTTTTCGACAGCAAATCGGGCAACGTGTACCTTAGCAACTATTATGGCAGTTTTTCAGCCATTTTTAATGTAAAAACCAGGGGTTTTAGTTTTGATAATTTACAAACAACCACAACTTTCAAGCTGCGGGATAATGTTTTATACAGGATAAAATTAGACTCTATACACACAACTAATCTCTTAACCGGAGAGCAAAAAGCTTTTGGAGTCAGTATGCGGAAAGAGTTGGCCAATAATTTCCTGTACTCGAAATCTGTTATTGTTGATGATGAATGGATTTGGATTTCGTTGCTCGATGGGATACTGCCTTTTAACTACCGCAATCAAACGTTTGGCCAATTGTTCGGTTACGGGAACGATACCAAAAGCCCATTGCTCCGGCATGTTTCGGAATTATTCAAGGATAAGGAAGGGAATATTTGGGTTTGCACCGAAACAAACGGGATTAGGGTTTTAAACCAATTTCAACTTAAACGGTTTCAGTGTTTAAGGGATTTCGGCAGTTCAAATAATATTATTATGGACATCGAACCCGTTAACGACAGCCTGTTATTGGTATGCCCATTGGTTGAAGCGCCTCAATTAGTTAATGTTTTTACAAACGGACATAAAAACCTGTTTGCTGAAAGCTCAGCCCAAAAAGGATCGTACAATGCGATGAAGGTAGATATGAAGCACATTCTGGTATCGAAGTTGGATGGGGAATCTTTTTTACTCAATACATCAACCCTTAAGCTAAAAAAACTTGAATTACAAGGTGTTGTATTTGGAAAAGCAATAAAATCATCACAACCAAATACCTTTTTTATATACAATGGATCTGAACTAAAAATGTACAAATTCGAAAAAGAAGGCTTTACATTTTTGAAATCGCTTTTGTTAGGTTTTTCGTCCGAAAGCATTATTTACAATCCGTACAGTAATGAAATCCACATTGGTGGCCAGGAAAAAAGTTTGGTGATTGATGGTGGCACGTTAACCAAAACAAGTGAGCAAAAACCGGTTTTTGGAGCTTTTATGGATTGTTTCTGGAACAAGGACAAAACTTTGTGGCTCGCAACCCGATCCGGCCTTTTTCATTACGATATTAAAAATCAGCTTATTGAATCGTTCAATACCACCAATGGGTTAAATAATGATGTGGTTTATGCGATACAACCCAATAGCGATAGCTCTAAGTTATACCTCAGCACCAACCTCGGAATAAGTTGTTTTACGTTTGCCACCAAAACCTTTCAAAACTTTACCTTAGCCGATGGGCTTTCGGAATCGGAGCATAACGGAACTGCATCGGCAACCGATGGAAAAGGAAACTATTATTTTGGAAACATCAAAGGGATCACCATTTTTAACGAGTTGTTCGATACAAGAATTGCCTACAAACTGTTTTTAATTGTACAAGGCATTTACATCGACGATACAATTTATAATAAACACGTAAATCCAGATTTTATTAATAGCATTGATGTTTATCCTAAAAACACTGCCTTTGGAATTAATTTCAGTTTGCTAAGCACTTCCGAACCCGAGAAACTCATTTACAGTTACAAAATTGAAGGAATTGACACAAAGTTTCACCAATCTAATTCCGCAACCGCAATCCGGATTTCCAAACCACGTCCCGGTACATATACAATTGTGCTAAGGGGGGAAATAGATGGTGGCCTTTTTGTTGAAAAGCGTATAAAACTTATTGTACATGCCCCCTTTTATTTAAAATGGTGGTTTTTAATTCCCGGCATCCTGTTGTTCCACATAATTGTATTTTTAATTATTCGCCGGATAATACGAAACCGTGTTAGCAAAAAGCAAAAGGAAATAGAGAATGAACGCCGTTTCTTTGAGCAAAAATCACAGATAGCCAGAGAGTTGCACGACAATGTAGGCGCCCGCCTCAGCATGATGCTCAACACAGTGGATTGGATTGGCAAAAAACCGGTTATTGAGCTTTCGGATTTGAATGAAATAAAGGAAAATACTAAAGTTGTAATTCAAGGGCTTCGGGATGCGATTTGGGTAATGGACAAAACGCAAATCACAACAGAAGAATTATTCGATAAAATAAAATACTACACCAATCAGATTATACGCAGCTATCCTGTCCGTCCGGTATTTAATGAGGTGATACACAAGCCGATATTTTTAAACACCACCCAAGCCCTGAATCTTTTCCGCATTGTACAGGAATCGCTGAACAATGCCTTGAAATATGCTTCGGCAACTCAAATTGAAGTTACCCTGAGTTACGAGGGCGATACTGGTATTAGTATTGAAATACAGGATAATGGGGTAGGTTTCGATACCCAAAACGCAATCCGTGGGCACGGGCTTAAAAATATGCAGACAAGAGCCACTGAAATAAATGCAGACTTTAACTTACAAAGCCTTGTAAATGAAGGTACAATAATAAAGATTACACTCTACATCGTTTGATGTATTGCGCCTCTTAACTTCAATTCCGAATTTTGACGCATGATAAAAATAGCCATTGTTGACGACCGCGACCAGGTACGCGACACCCTTGAAAACAGGTTGCAATATACCAATGAGATACGGGTGGTTAAAACCGCATGCAATGGCGAAGAGTTTTTGACGTACATGAAATCCACCCAGCCATTAAACCAGCCCGAGGTGGTAATTATGGACATAGAAATGCCGGTTCTAAATGGAATTGATGCTGTTTCAAGGGCATCTGTTTTGTATCCCGATGTTAAATTTATAATGCTTACCGTTTTTGATAGCGACGACAGTATATTTAATGCCATAAAAGCGGGGGCGCATGGGTATTTGTTGAAAGACGAAGACACCGATACCATTATCGAACACATTAAATTGGTTGCCGATGGCAAAGGCGCCGTTATGAGTCCGGCCATAGCACGCAAGGCTTTGGATTTGTTGATGGGGAAAAGCTCCAAATCCGAAACTTCTAAAACCACTATAAAAACAGAAACAAGTCTTACAGAAAGGGAAATTGCGGTTATGAATTGCCTGGTAAACGGGCTTGACCATAAAAGCATCTCGCAAAAACTTGATATAAGCCCGGCCACAGTCCGCACCCACCTGGCCAATATTTATAAGAAATTACATGTAAGTTCCAAATCGCAGGCAGTAGGCCTTGCGCTTAAGAGGAAATGGTTTTAAAAATGGTATGTTGTTTTTAATGAAAAAGCTTAAAAAGATCAATGCATACATCTGAAAATGAGCATCGCCAGATTATACTTGTTACAATCCCAGTTTGTTTTTATAAGCCGCAAATTCATTTAATTTCCCCTCCTTGCGGAGCGAAAAAATGTATTTCGCGAAGGGGGAATTCACATATTCCTCGATAAAATTGTGTTTCAACTACACTTTTTCCCGGATAAAATTGTGTTTCAACTACACTTTTTCCCAGTAATAAGTGTATTAACCCAATTTTTGGCTAATTCTTATTTTGAGGTGCTATTTAAGAAACATTTGCTACAAGATTTATTTTTTCTTGTCCTTTTGCCTTGACACAAAAGTACCAAC
>CAJAXK010000479.1 GCA_903946925.1 uncultured Bacteroidales bacterium
ATTTTCATCCTTATAACACCTGGAGGGACTGTTTTGTACGGGCATGATATTGGTAGAAAGTAAATAAGGATTAGTTTTAGTCCCATAAGGACGAAATAAAATTTTACCCGGAAAACAATCATGGAAAAAGATAAAGTAAAAAAAAACTGGAAACAGAAGTTCCTCCATGAGTTTACCGAATACTGGATGAATGTAATATACATGACCCTGGTATTCAGTGTTATTATCTTTTACAGGCGGCTGGTGTTGGCACATTACGAAATCTATCTGGACGATTATTTTAGCGGTTTGCTCAAAGCCCTGGTAATTGCCAAAGTGGTCATGATCGGAGCCTTTTTGCGCATCAGCCGGAAGTATGAGCATAAACCTTTGGTTTTTCCTGTACTCTACAAAGCAGTGCTCTTTACCATCTGGGTAATGCTTTTTGATATTCTGGAAATATACATCCGCGCTTTCATTCATGCGCCATCTCTGGTTGAAGCTTTTCATGAATTAAAAATCCATCTTACAAATGTTTGGCTTGGAGGGGCACTCCTGATTTTTTTCTCATTCATTCCCTTCTTTGCTTTTAAGGAGCTGGTGCGTGTATTGGGCAAGGAGAAAGTGAAAGAACTCTTCTTGCATAAACATGCCGAATAAAAATCCGAACTTTGCTTTTACAACCCTATAACTGGTTCACCATGTTGAAAACAGAGCTGCTTTTCTAACCCGTTTACTGAAATCTAATTTGTTACAACAAAATATGATAAAGCGATTGTATTATAAATCTCTTGTATGGTTGGAGAAAAACCGTTTCCCGGTTCTACTTCTCTCAACTCTCCTTACACTTGTATTACCTGCATTTTCGGGCAATGGCATGCTTTCCGAGTTCATTTTTGTTTTAACACTCAGCTTTCTGTTTATTCAAAGCACCATTGTAGCAAATGTCCGAAAATCAAGAAAGTTACTGCTGAGGGTAATTATAATTTCAATGATGGTATTAATCTGGTTAAAACCTGTTGGATACGATTCCGTTTACGTTGATATAGTGAAACTTGCCTTCATAATAGCATTTTTCACTTTTGTTGTGGCATTTCTTGTTAGGTTCATGGTCAGATCCACTTCCGTTGATGTAAATGTACTGATCGCTTCAATAAATATTTACCTGCTTGCAGGCATTATTGGCGCAAGTTTGTCATTGGTCTTATACAATCTTTATCCGGATGCATACAACTTTCCTTCTTATATTTGTGCCCCTGTTTTCGTGCATTTTCTGTATTACAGCTATATCACAATGTCCTCGGTCGGATATGGCGATATAACCCCACGCATCCCCGAAACACAAACATTAGCCTACCTTTTATCCATTTCCGGGCAGTTGTATGTGGCAATTATTATTGCTTTTCTGATTGGTAAATTTCTGATGCATGGCGATCGGGCAAAAATAGATCAGAATAATGAAGAAAATAAATAAAGTAATCAAGGCTAAAGGTTTACATCAAATTACACCGCTTTTGTTTTAATTCTGTTGCAACTTCTTTGGCCTTTAAAAAGTGAAATTAAATTTTGATTAATCATGTGTCGCCGGGTAATAAAATTAATGGATTTTCTGTTGTTGGGCGTATTTTTGATTCTGTCGGAAATTTCGTCTGTAAACGCCCAGGATCTTGAACCACGGGCTTATACCAATATTCCGAGGGGATTGAATTTTATTGTGGCTGGATACACCCATTTGTCGGGCGGGGTTTTGTTTGATCCGGCCGTACCTCTCGAAAATGCAAATATTAAAGTAAATGGTTCCATATTTGCCTATGCCCGTTCGCTTAACATTGGTGGTTTGTCGGGCAAGTTTGATATGATTTTGCCCTATGCCTGGCTTTCGGGCACAGCCGATTACCAGGGAGAATCTGTTTCGCGCGAAGTTTCTGGATTGGCAGATACGCGGTTGCGCTTATCGGTAAATTTTTTCGGGGCACCTTCCCTTCCGATGTCAGGTTTTAAGGATTATAAGCAAAACCTTGTTATTGGAGGAAGCTTGCAGGTGTATTATCCTACAGGGCAATACGACCCTGAAAAACTTGTAAATATCGGGACACATCGTGTTACAATCAAACCGGAACTTGGGATTTCAAAAACCATTGGCAAACTCATGTTTGAACTTACCGGTGGAGCAGCATTTTACACTACCAACCATAATTTTTACAAAGGCAAAACCCGTTCGCAGGCTCCTATCGGCTCCCTGCAGGGACATGTAAATTACAATTTTCAGCGAGGGATATGGGCTGCGGCCGATGGAACCTATTACTGGGGCGGACATACTACCCTTGATGGTATTGAAGGAAACGACCTGCAGAAAAACACCCGCCTTGGGTTCACATTCGCCCTTCCGTTAAATATCCGCCACTCATTGAAATTATCCTTGAGCACTGGCGTTTCGACCCGTACCGGCACCGATTTTAATTCAATCAGCATATTCTGGCAATACCGGTGGGGTGGGGGATTACCTAAAATTAAAAAATCGTAGATATAATTTTCTTAAACATGAGTCCACTCCGAAAAGTCTTTTTTCGCCACAAAGCCACTAAGTTTAACGAAGTTTATACTGCTGATTAACAACACTCTGTGTGCCTCTGTGTCCTCTGTACTGCTTCGACAAGCTCAGCACATCGCTCCGTGGTTTACTTTTTTTAGGATTTTCGGAGCGGACTCAAACATCATACAGAAATTCCAGCAAAAGCTACCGAGTACAATTCTTCCTCCTGATTAGGTTTGCACCTCCCGGAATAAACTTTACAGCAAGCCTCTTTTTCTATACTCATAAATCAAGTCCGGAACATTTGCCTTCCCTGTTTTTGCCAGCATATTGGATCGATGGGTATTAATGGTATGTACACTCAGGAATAGTTTTTCAGCAATTTTTTCGCTGCTTAATCCTGATTCAATAAGCTTTAAAATCTCAAATTCGCGATCGGATAATTCGTGTCCTACCTTTAATAATTCTTCGTCCGGATAACGGAAATAGAACAAATCATCCCCAACATAAATATGGTATTTGTTTTTCGTGAATTTGAACCAATCAATGTTCGTATGCACTTCGAGCAGATAAACAGTTTTATAGGGACTGGCAGAATAAAAAAGAAAACATTGAAAGAGTATTTCCGAATAACCTCCTGCCGGATTTCGTAATTTCAAATTTGACGACAAAAGTGCATGCCCTTTTTCGGCAATAAAAAGTTGATGGGCCAATTTAAAAAGTTTTGTTCTGCCTAAGCTATGCCTTTCGATATCATCGGGATGTGTGGCTTCAAAAAAATGGTAAGGCGTTACATCGGCAGGTTCAATGCCAATCATTTTTGAACTGCGCTTGCTGGTATATTTTATCTGTATTTGTATAAAATCAGCTAAACAAAAAAACTGTTCATTCTTTTCCATCAGTTCCTCAAGCTCATTCATCAGGGTATCATCCGGATGTATTCCGCTGAAACCGGTATCGGAATAAGTTACTATGAGCTTTGTTAAAGGGCTGTATGATTGTGGGTTAACCTGCATGTATCGAAGTATATTGTTTTCAACCAAAACGCTTTCTGGAAATGCAAATTTACTTATTAATAACTATTGAAATCATTCGAAACTATTATAACTTTGCAACATGGAATATAGTTTAAAATTAACAACTGCAGTCGTTAGCGATATATACAATGGGCAAATCCCTGTTTCTTTATTTCAGGTACAGGGCTTGCGATATCGTATTTCTGTTTGTAGCAACAAACACACGCTGTATGGAAACAGGAATTACAATTTGCGACTGCCCTTCGGGAACCTCTGAGCAATTTCTGGTCAGTGATAGAGTAGTCAGCAGTCGCGGTTAATTATCCCGACAGATCAATTTTGGCCATCAGTTTACAGTTCTTTGGGTTCTATCAAAATAAATCAGGATGGTTCAATAGATACTTGGTTTGGTTCTGATGCTCCAAAAGCCGTTAAAAGTAATTGAGAAAAACAATACAGGGGAAAAGCTGTTTTTTGATCCTTCGGCATTACTACCTGTTGCAACACTGGCACAACAATTAGTGGAAACCCGGTGAAATTGAAGAAATATAGTAAAAAACCAAATATCTAAATAACCACAGTATGCGTATGAAAACAAAAATCAGAAAAATGATGCTGCTGAGTTTTATGGCCGTATCAATCACCATGCTTAGTGTTTCTTGCAAACAAGAGGCAAAGAAGGCTGCAACCGGAGATGGGTACGACAGGACTTCGCTCCCGATCAAAGAACCCATTGCCCCGACCAGTTCGGAACTGGATGTGCGTAATGCAAAACTTCCTGATCAGTTTAAGGTGGAAGCGCCAAAAGATGCACCAAACGTGATACTTGTTTTATTAGATGACCTGGGATTTGCTGGTACCAGTACTTTTGGCGGCCCTGTAACAACTCCTACCTTTGATAAAATAGCGGGTGAAGGAGTTTGTTATAATAATTTCCATACCACCGCGGTGTGCTCGCCTACACGGGCAGCATTAAAAAGTGGCCGTAACCATCATGTCAATAATATGGGTAGCATTATCGAAACAGGTACCGGTTTCCCCGGCAATACCGGGCAAATTCCCCAAAATGTTACCCCACTGGCTGAGATACTGCGTTTGAACGGCTATTCGACCGGTGCTTTCGGGAAATGGCACGAAACCGCAGCATGGGAATCGAATACCATTGGACCTTTGGATCGTTGGCCTATTCACCAGGGGTTCGACAAGTTTTATGGTTTCCTGGGTGGCGAAACCAACCAGTGGGCTCCTTTTGTTTATGATGGGGTTACTCCGGTTGAACTTCCTGAAGATCCCAACTATCATTTCATGACGGATATGACGGATCAATCCATTGCCTGGATGAAATACCAAAAAGCCTTAGATCCGGAAAAACCGTTCTTTATGTACTTCGCCCCGGGAGCAACTCACGCCCCGCATCATGTGCCTCAAAGCTATATCGACAAATACAAAGGTAAATTTGATGAAGGTTGGGATAAAATCCGCCAGCAAATTCTGGATCGACAAATCAAGTCCGGTATTGTGCCCGCTGGCACCAAACTGGCACCAAAACCGGAAGCAATACCCGAATGGGAAAGCCTTTCGGCTGATCAAAAGCGGCTATATACCAAACAGGCTGAGGTGTTTGCAGCTTTCCTCGATATGGCGGATTACGAAATTGGAAGGTTGGTTGGTGCCGTTGACGAAATTGGGCAGACTGAAAACACAATGGTGATTTTTGTTTACGGTGATAATGGCAGTAGTGCCGAAGGCGGTGCCAACGGAATGTTCAGCGAAATGACATATTTCAACGGTGTGCAGGAAACCGTTCCCGATATGCTAAAGAAAATTGACAAATGGGGAGGCCCCGAAACCTACCCCCACATGGCAGCAGGTTGGGCGGTTATGTTCGATACGCCATACAAGTGGACCAAACAAATGGGCTCCGACCACGGAGGAACCAAAGTTGGTATGAGCATTCGCTGGCCCAAAGGAATAAAAGCAAAAGGTGAAATGAGACCTCAGTTCTCACACGTAATAGATGTGGCTCCAACCATTTTGGAAGCCGCTGGACTACCCGAACCAAAGACAGTTAATGGCATTGTACAGAGGCCGATGGATGGTATAAGCATGGCTTACACTTTTGAAGATGCGAATGCCAAAGAACGACATACCACCCAGTACTTCGAAATGTTTGGTAACCGGGCCATCTATCACGAAGGCTGGTATGCCCGAACCATTCACAGGGCGCCATGGGAAAGCACTCCGAGAAGACCGCTTAAAGAAGATATCTGGGAGCTGTACGAAGTTGCAAACGACTTTAGCCTTATAAACGATCTGTCGGCAAAGAATCCGGAAAAATTAAAAGAATTGCAGGAACTGTTTTTGAAGGAAGCAGAGAAAAATTATGCTTTGCCAATTGATGACCGTTTATTCGACAGGTTAATTGCTTCAAACGTAGGACGTCCTGATTTAATGAAGGGCCGTAATTCAATTTCCCTGGCCGAAGGTATGAAGGGCATGAGCGAAAACACTTTTCTCAATATCAAAAACAAATCAAAAGTAATTACGGCAACACTTATAATTCCGGAAGGCAAACCAAGCAATGGAATCCTTATAGCGCAGGGTGGCCGCTTTGGTGGTTGGGCGCTATATGTAATTAACGGGGTTATGACTTACGATTATAATTTCCTGGGTATGGAACGCTACACTGTATCAGCTACAGAGAAATTAAAACCAGGCAGCCACGAGGTTAAACTCGATTTTGCTTATGATGGCGGTGGAATTGGTAAAGGTGGCAAAGGAACGCTTTACATCGATGGGAAACAAGTAGGCCAGGGCCGCATCGAACGCACGCAATCGGGTATTTTCTCTGCTGACGAAACGGCTGATGTAGGTATTGATCTGGCAACCCCGGTGGTTGAAAGAATTGGATCTGAACATAAATCGAAATTTAATGGAAAGATACCCAAGTTGGTAGTTGAAGTAAAATAATAAATCCAAACAAATAATAACCTGTAAAATGAGACGGAAAAATCCTTATTACCTATTTCTTGCAGCCATACTTTCAGCATTTTTCTTGCTTGAATCAAAGCCCACTTTGGCACAGGTACCTGTTACCCAGCAAATGCCCGACACGGCAAAAATGACCTACAACCAGATTTCGAAGGCAATGGATTTGTATGTGTATCCATCGAAAAAACAAAGCCAAAGCCAACAAAAGAAGGATGAATTTGCATGTTACCAGTGGGCTGTTGAACAATCGGGCATTGATCCGTTGAACCTGCCGAAAGTAGAAGCGGCTCCTGTTAAGTCGGGGCCAACCGGTGGCGCTGTTAGAGGTGCAGCCAGAGGCGCGGCAGCAGGTGCGGCTATCGGGGCTATTGCCGGTGATGCCGGAAAAGGGGCTGCCATTGGCGCTGCCGCAGGAGGTATGAAAGGAATGGCAGGTGGACAACAGGCACAGGCGCAGCAAAACCAAAAATCTCAGGCTGATGCAGCCGCCAAAGAAAAGGCAATGAAAGATGAATTCAAGAAAGCATTTTCTGTTTGCATCGAAGGTAAAGGATACACAATCAAATAATAAAACAAGAAATCATGAAAAACATCATAATTTTGGCTTTTGTCAGTATTTGCCTGGTTGCATGTACCTCTTCGACTGAAAAAAAGCAGGGTGAAAATATCGACCTGGTGAAAAACTATATAAAATCAGTAGAAGAACTGGATTTTAATTCGATGGGAACATTCCTGGATGAAAACTACCTTGGTCTGGGACCATCTTATGGAGACTCTATAAATAAAGCTGAAGCAGTTGAAAACTGGAAATCAAATGTTGAAAACCTTTATGAAAAGATTACTTATACACGCTCCAGATTTTCTTCTGCAAGCATTCCCGATGGCGAAAACAAAGGGGAATGGGTTACTAATTGGGCTGAGTTGAACATTCAGTATAAAAACGGTAAAGGATCCGTAATTATTTGGGCCAATACTAATTACCTTATCCAAGACGGAAAAATCCTGAAAAGCCTGACTTTGTATAACGAAGCCGATGCAATGCGGCAATTGGGCTATAAGATGGTGCCTGTTGCAAACGAAGAGTAAAATTATATGTTACCTGACTGGGAAAATGTTGGGGAAGCAGGAAAAAATTTAATAAACCATACAATTTATGCAAAAACTAATAAAAACAGTTGTTTTAACCTTCTTCTTGCTGTTTTCCTTAACGCTTAAAGCTCAGGTGCTGATTTCACTTGTATTTGGTGAAGCATTAAATACTCCCAAAATTGAATTTGGTATGATCGGTGGATTGAACCGCTCGTACCTCAATGATATATCGGGTTCCGAAGGACTGAACCACTTTAACCTGGGATTTTATTTTCATGTGAATTTGAAAGACAATTCATTTTTAAGCACGGGAGTTTTGGTAAAATCAAATGTAGGCGCAACCGGAATGCCTGTCTATTCCATTGGGAATGCTGATTTTGACAGTATATACAAGGATGGGACTTTGACAAAGAAGATCAGTTGCTTTTATGTCCCTATTATGTATCATCACCGGTTTAATAACCGCTGGTATATTGAAGCCGGACCACAAGCCGGGCTTCGTACAAAGGCAAACGATATTTTTGAAACAACTACACTGGATGGTGATCTGAGTTATACCAAAGATGTTAAGGATCAATATGCCCGTCTCGATTTCGGCCTGATTGGAGGTTCCGGTTATAAATTCAAAAAAGAACTTAAAAGTATGGCAGTTGGCATAAATTACTACTATGGCCTGGTGAATGTAAGCCTCACGCCTGATGTTACGATGAAAAACTCATCCTTGAATTTTTACCTTAAAATCCCGATTGGCCTGGGAGCAGAACAGCCTGCTGAAAACTAATACTGACTGATTTACAATACAATAATCGACCGAATGCCAAAAATAATGTAAATTAATAAATTAACTAAACCATATCCTTATGAAAAGAATCCTCCTCATTGCAAGCATTGTTTTGTGCGTAGTAGCTTTGCAGGCTCAACCCGGAACCATCAGTCTTAATCTGGATGCTGGTTATACGTTTCACGATGAAGTACAGTTTGATGCTGCCTATACAGATGTTGAAGCTGCCTTCCGATACGGTGGCGGTATTGAATATTTCGTAGATTTTAACAAATCCATTACGTTGAAATACCATAGGATGGATACTCAATTCCCCCTTTATTGGCAGAATGGCGAACAGATTAATTCGGATAAGGATTCTAAAGGATCGGTAAATTACATCCTGGTTGGCGGGAATACCTATTTCAGCCCGGATCCTGACGCAAAGGCCAGGCCGTATGGCGGGCTTGGGTTAGGCGTGGGCATTCTTGACGTTAATGATAATACAGCCACCAAATTTGCTTGGGATGCCCGTTTGGGCGTAAAAATAAAAACTCCATCAGTTGTTTCCTTTAAAGTGGAGGCTTATTTGCAATCCATTATTTCCACATTTGGCACTGATATATGGTACGGATATGGCGGTTACGCTTATGCCGTTCCTGATTATGCAACACTTTGGCAGTTTGGATTTTCAGGCATTGTTTGTTTCGATTTCAAAAGATAATACTTTTCCTTGCCTAGCTTGAACACAGGAATAGCTTCATCAATCCTTTACTTGTTATGGGCAATTGTATGAACTCTGGAATGCTTTTGCTTAAAGAAAAGATAATTTTCACCAAAAGTGTATTTACATGGCATTAATTCTGGATTGGGCTTTTGGTTGAATTATTTGTTTCGCGCACCCGCCTTTTCAAATTGGTGGGTGCTTTTCCTGACAGGCTGTTTCAGGTTTTTATTAATTCTGTTCAGGATCTTTTACATGCATTATCAAGATCAAACAAAAAAAATGATGGTTTAACCATTTTAAGTACCGATAATAATTTGAAATTAAACACAATCACGTTATGAAAAAGACTTTCTTTTCACTCATTTTAGCTTTAATATTAATAAACCAGTCGTTCGGGCAGGTTTATACTAATAAAGAAGTTGGTAAAAAAAATGCAGCCCTTATTGACAGCATTAAGGCTGAACCCTATCCGTACGCACTTCCGATCTGGGGCGCAAAAGTAACGGCCAAAGGATATAACCTGCCCTATTCGGCAGGCATCAGTGTAAACTACCTACAACAGGAATCGGCACTACTTATTGATAACCTTTTCGTTGGCTTCAACAATGGGCCTATGTACGATTTAAACGAAATTATCCGTTTCGATGAGGCTACAGCAAGAGCCGGGGCTTTAACCGTGAGGCCGGATATATGGGTACTTCCTTTCCTTAATGTTTATGGTATATTTGGTAAAGCCAAATCATCAACCGAAATAAGTGCTGGTTTATACCTTCCTGACACAGCAGATAACTGGAAGGAAATTACTAGCTTTTCAACCAAAGCGGAATTTGATGCCGTAGTTGCCGGTTTCGGTGTTACACCAACAATAGGTATTGGTGGAGGTTGGCTTGCACTTGATATGAATTGCGCATGGTCCGATGTTAGCGCTCTTGATAAACCTGTTTTTACTTTTGTGTTCGGACCTAGATTAGGAAAAACTTTCAAATTTAAAAAGCCTGAAAGGACCATTAACTTCTGGACCGGAGGTTTCCGTGTTAAGTTTTCGTCAGAAACCAATGGCTCCATGAACCTTAACGAATTAGTTTCCACTGATGAGTTACAGGGAAAAGTGGATGAGGGATTTGAAAACGTGAGTGCCAAGGCTGTCGAGGTAGATTCGTGGTGGGAAGGCTTAACTCCTGTTGAGCAAAAAAATCCCATAAATGTAGCTAAATACGAAACAGCCAACCGCACACTTACCGCTGCCTCCAATCTTTTAACTGCAATGGATGGCGCACTTAATGATGACCAGGATGCTAGCGTACAATATTCCCTCGAAAAAAACCTAAAGGATAAATGGAATTTCATAGTAGGTTCACAATTTCAGATCAACAAGCATTTTATGCTGAGGACTGAAATTGGCTTCCTGGGTTCAAGAACTCAAGGGATGGCGGGCATTCAATACCGTTTCGGTTTGTAAAAAAACAATTCCTTTTCTGTTTAAAAATCGTTTGGGAATAAAATAAGTAATCAAAATTAAAATCTGTAAAAATGAAAATCAAATATCTTCTTCCATTAAGTTTGATAGGGTTAATGTTCGCTTGCGGACCAACAACCAAACTCGAAAAAAGCTGGGCCGATCCCTCGTTTAATGCAGCCACAACCCAACCATTTACAAAGGTTTTGATCATTGCCCCTCTTAAAGATGCAGCATCACAACGGACTGCCGAGGATAAAATTGCCAAAAAACTGAAACAGGGTGTTGGCGTTCAATCCTATTCATACCTTTCAACCTCTGACACAAATAAAAATGCAGTTGACCAGAAACTTTTAAAGGATGGGTTTGATGGTATTATCGAAATGCACCTGAAAGAAGTTGAAAAATCGACTGAATATGTTCAAGGCTCATATTACGGAGGCTACGGCTACCGCGGGTATTATGGATATGGAAGTTACTCGCCCGGATATTATACCGAAAACAAGACCTTTATGGTTGAAACAAACCTCTATTCCATAAGGGAAAACAAACTGCTTTGGTCAGGTACCACTTCATCTCTTAATCCGACAAGTTTCGAAGCAACATTGGATCAGATTATCTATACCATTAAATATGAGTTGCAAAAGAAGGGCTTGATTAAAAAATAGTGGTTTAGCCGGAATCTCCGGGTTCAAAAGATGGCATAGTATTTGACATTTTTGAGTCTGCTCCGAAAAGACTAAAAATAAGAAAAATACGGAGCGATGTGCTCAGTGTAACACTTGTTGGCAAAAAAAGATTTTTCGGAGTGGACTAAAATTTACAATGATTGCAAAAGATCAACCAAAATTAAAATAATCAATATGAAAAAGTGTATTCTGTCATTTGTAGTACTTGCACTGGGTCTGTTTTGGTCTCCTGTTTTTTCCCAAACAGAAGACGAAACTGCTACTTTAGGCTTGCCCGGTGACAACCTGGATCTATATGCCGTGTTAGATCTTTTTCAAAAGTCAAAAACAATTGAGGAGTTCGAAAAAACTTTAAATACCGAAAAAACAGGAATCAATAACCTGGATTTGAACCTGGATAAAAAAGTGGATTTCATTAAGGTTGAAACAAAGCAAAAAGACAAGGATTTTACATTTATACTCCAGGTTGACGTAACTGAAAAGGAAAAGCAGGATGTTGCGGTCATTTTGGTTTCGAGAGACAAGAATGATAAAGTAACTATGCAGATTGTTGGGGATAAAGATTTGTATGGCAAAGATTACGTTATTGAACCCAAACCTGCTACTCCCACGGCCACGGCTAATCCCGGTTACACCGGTGCAGTGCCTATTGATGTAACTGCCCCTGCACCAACCGTGGTGGTGGTTGAGTCGGCACCAATCGTACAATATGTATATTCACCTGTGTATGTGCCCTATTATCCTCCACCAATGCCTCCGCCTTATTTCACTGCCTTTGCTGTAGTGGCAATTGGCGTTTACCATCATAATAATTATTACTACCATGGAGGGTATCATGGGGGTTATAATAATAATACGGTTGTAATCCATAACACAAATAACTACAATAACTACAATAATTCCCGAAATACTTCCAATACCGTTAATCGTAATAATTCAAGTGGGAATTATAATGGCAATACTAATAACGGGAATAAAGCATCAACAAATCAGGCAAAAGGAGCATCCTCCTCTAAAAGTCCTTCCGCAACACCATCAACCAATCAAACCAGAGGCTCTTCGGCATCGGCAAAACCATCCGCAACGCCATCAAACAGCCAATCCAGAGGTTCTTCTTCTTCGGCAATGCCATCAGCTAGCCCGTCAACAAATCAGGCTAAAGGAACATCTGCATCGCCAAAGTCATCATCTTCATCCCGCTCAGGTTCAACAGGTGCTTCCCGTTCAGGCAATGCGGGTCGTGGTGGTGGTGGAAGAAGAAGATAATACATTATCTTATTTACCTTCGATGTGTGTGTTGATGCTAACCAGTTATCTTATGGTCTTCTTCAAACGTGGATTTGTTTTAACGGGGGATATGCTCTCGCAGCGGTATCTGGTTAAAAAAACACTAACTTAATATCTATCCGTAAAATATCAACAAACGAATGGTTGCCTCTCTAAGGTCTAACTGAAAACGTTTCGGTATGAAAAAGATAATTCTTGTTCAAACAGTACTGACATTGCTTTTTGTAATGCCGGCATTTAGTCAGCGCGATACAAATTCCAATCCGCTCGACATTGTAGATACCCTCAACCAGGATTTCGGTATGTTTACTAAAGATGAAATCCTGAACCTGTCGCTCCGGTTCGACATGACACACTATACCCGGAAAAAACCAAAGGACGAATATCTAAATGCTATATTAACGTATCATATTAACAAAACGGATTCAATCAATAAGGAAATCCGGCTTAAATCGCGGGGTGAAATGCGCAATGGATATTGTGATTTTCCTCCAATAAGGCTTAATTTCAAGAAAACTGAATTCCCGAATGCCCCAGACTTGGCAAAAATCGAAAAAATTAAACTGGTTACCCATTGCGAATATGGAAATGAAGAAAACCTGTTTAAAGAATATCTTATTTATAAATTATACAGCGTGCTCACCGATACAAGTTTCAGGGTAAGATTAGTGAAAATGACGTATATAAACACTTTTAAGAAAAGTAAACCGATAAATACGTATGCTTTCTTTATTGAACCCTTAGAGATGCTTGCTGAGCGGATTAATGCTGTTGAGGTATCTTCATTAAACCTCTCGCAGAAAAATATTATACCCAGGATGATGGACAGGATGGCGATTTATAATTACATGATTGGGAATACCGACTGGTCTGTTCCAAATCAGCATAACTGCAAAGTTTTGTCGTCGCTTAATTTCAACTATTCTTCACTCGGGATGATAGTGCCTTACGACTTTGATTATTCGGGACTTGTGGATGCAACTTATGCCATTCCATACGAGCCTCTTGGTTTATCATCAGTCCGCGAAAGGCGGTATGTGGGAATTTGCAGAACAGAAGATGTTTTTATTGACGCAATGAAAGAATTTTCTGCAAAAAAGGAAGCCTTTTACAAGGTCATAAATGATTTCCAATTACTGGATGAAAAAGAAAAATCGAAAATGATAAATTACCTGGATAGTTTTTATGAAGATTTTGATAAAAACCATAGCATCGTTAAAAAAATACGTAATGAGTGTAGCAGCTTTTAACAAATTAATTCAAAACAAGTATGATAACAGAAACATTATTCAATACGGATGATCCTTTATGGGAAGCCCTTATAAGGTTGATTATCAATGTTGCAACATTATTTATTGTAATCAAGTTAATATACAACAGGTATTCGGATAAGAAACGGAACCTGTTTGCTTTTTTTCTGATGGGGATCATTATTTTCATGATCTGTATCCTGTTAAAAAATGTCGAACTCCAAATGGGTATGGTACTTGGGCTGTTTGCCATTTTTTCGATAATGCGTTACAGGACAAGGAATATAGCAATTAAAGATATGGCCTACCTCTTTACCGTCATAGGCATATCTGCAATCAACGCATTGCTCGATTATCCCAATCCAGTAAGGGGCACGATACTTGTAAACTCCATAATCATATTATCTATTTTCCTACTGGAAATTTCCTTCAAAAAAACAGTCAAAAAGGAAAAAACCAAAAAGGTGGTCAAGAAAGAACTTACTGAAGAGGAATTGGAGATAAAAAAAGCAAAAAAGGAACAAAAAAAGCTTAATAAACCAGCTCCATTAAAAAAACATCAGGTTTTATACGATAACCTCGGGTTGCTGAACCCTGAAAAACTAAATGAGCTCAAAACGGATGTTTCGACACGAACCGGGATAAAAATCGAGAAAATCAAGATCCGTAAAATAAACCTTACGGCAGGCAATGCCGAACTTGATGTGTTTTACCGTGTTGAAAAGCCCAAACAGGAGATCGATTAAGTTACCTGGATAATATTTTGCTGGTTATGAAAAAGCTTGGGCTAGTCCTTCTAATCTGTTTTTATGCTCTTAATTTAAGTGCAGTTTGCCAAGGCAGAGCGGATAATGATTCTATTATTAATGACGGCCCTTACATTTTTTATGTAAACGACACACTTAAAGCCAAAATGATTGAAAATGGCTTGGTAAAGGAATATTTAATTTCTCCGGAAAACTTTTCTGAAATAAAACCGGCTATTAATTTATCGTGTGATTATAACGATTTGATGAGCGTTTATTCCCAAAATCCAGACTATCGCCAGAAGTACAACAACATTGACAGTATAGTCGCAATAAGTGATGTTCATGGGCAATACAGCAAATACATTGAAATTTTAAAAGCTAATGGAGTAATTGATAAAAGCCTGAACTGGAATTTCGGCAAAGGGCATTTGGTATTCCTGGGCGATGCTTTCGATAGGGGCGACAGGGTTACCGAATTGCTGTGGCATCTTTTTACCCTCGAAAAACAAGCCGAAAAAGCCGGAGGCATGGTACATGTAATGCTCGGCAATCATGAAGATATGGTGTTTAGCGGCGACCTCAGGTACATGAACCCTAAATATAAAAAAGTTGAAGTGGCAACAAATACCTCTTATCCTCTCTTGTATTCTGAAAATGCGGTGTTGGGAAGATGGTTGCGTAATAAACCAGTGATGGTTACTGTTAACAATATACTGTTTGTTCATGCCGGCATTTCAATTGATATGGTACGGATGAAACTGCCCGTGAAGCAAGTAAATAAATTATTCGCGCAACAGATTATCGGTAAATATATAGCTCCAGATAAATTAGACGAAGAGGTTACGTTGCTTGCCGGTAACAATGGGCCTTTGTGGTACAGGGGATATTTTGATGATTCAACCTTCAATGAAAGTAAAATAGATTCTATTCTTATGTTTTATGACAAACTACATATAGTGGTTGGGCATACAACATTCAAAAACATGAACGCCCTTTTTAATAAAAAAGTAATAGGAATTGATTCTGGGATAGGATACGATCAGCCGGGTGAGGTACTGATATATAAAAATGGAAATTTCTATATCGGATCCATTAAAGGAAGTAGGAGTAAGCTCTGAAAACTGCCTGATTGATATCTTTTGTGATTCCGGGCATTGTTGCTGTGTCGTAATTCTTTCTTCCATAAATCACAGAAATCTGATTTACAGACCCATAAAGAAAATAAATTATGAAGAAATCTTTGGTATTCTTCTTTTTCCTCATTTGGTTGTCCACTTCTTGCGATCAGCCCACTAAAGATAAAAAAAGTGTCGTTAGTAACACAGGCATTGGGTATAACCTTTCAGCCCCTCACGAAGTTTATCTATTGCCCCAATCTTTGCAGGAAATATCCGGCATTACTGAAATTGATTCCTCTACAATTGCATGCATACAGGACGAGCGCGAACTGGTTTTTATTTACGACTTAAACAGTAAGCAAATCGCCCGCAGCATTGATTTTGGATACAGCGGCGACTACGAAGGAATAGCCAGGGTGGATTCAACATTATATATTCTTAGAAGCGATGGCTTGATAACCGAAATTAAAAATTTCAACTCACCTGAATATATCAGAACCGAATATGCAACTGATATCCCCTTGAAAGATAACGAAGGCCTCTGTTACGATCCAATTCATAACTATCTGTTGATTACCCCAAAAGAAACTCCCCGTAAAGGCTCTGGTAATGAGGGCAAACGCTTTATTTACGGATTTAGCCTGGCTTCAAAGCAACTTATTCAGGAGCCGGTATTTACCATTGATCTTTCGGTAATAGAAAACTTTGCCTTGCAAAATGATATTAAAGTTTCCAAAAAGGATCACAAGAAAGGCAAAAAAAAAGGATCTGATATTAAATTCCAGATTTCTGCAATAGCTATTCATCCAATAACAGGCCAGATGTTTTTGTTATCGTCAGTTGACAAACTTTTGTTTGTGTTTAACACAAAAAACGAACTGGAATTTATCGAACAGCTAAATCCTGATATGTTTAAACAGCCTGAAGGAATTACTTTTATGAAAAACGGAGATTTGTTTATTTCAAATGAAGGGATTAAAAAATCAGCCACACTTGTCCAATTCAAGTATAAGGCGTTAATAAAAGATAATACCAAATCACTGTAACAATAGCTTGGGGAAACTATGTTACACCTGTTTCTTTTTCTATTTCTTCTGCAATCCTTGTTTTTCATGCCTTACAGTTTTTTTTGTTAGATAGTTTGTTTTTTTGGGTATAAAAAATGCTTACCGTCCTTGCCGTAAAATTTGTTCCATTGTAACTATTCACCCAATACACGAAAACCGACGAACGTACCATTTTAATTGATTTAATTTATTAAGCTGTTGGTTTTTAAGGTTTTGTTATTCAACTATAGCTTGATTTTAACCTAATTTGCAGCCAACTAAAAATAAATGGCGTAAAAGCAATGGTACGAAGATAGGGGAGTAGTAAAGGTATGTTTACAGCCTTGGGTTAAAACCAAACCTCGTTAACTTACAATTTTTACTACTTTTACCATCCGTTTTATGTACAATAAGCTTACCTGCCCGATTTGTAAACTCTGGCAGAACTGAGGTGGCGGGTTACGACCGTTAATAGTAAAAGTGAAAATTGATGCGCAATATTCTTTTACATCTTCACCCACAAAGGGTTAATGAATCGGCAATCCGGTTTAACCGGACATTTGGCCTCGGAGGCATGGCCGCATTATTGATTTTTGGACAAATTATTACAGGAATCCTTTTAAGGTTTTACTATACACCTATACCGGCTGAAGCCTACAATTCGGTTATGTTTACTAAAACCCAGGTTTTGTTCGGGCAATTTATCCGCAACATACACTATTGGAGTGGTGTTTTTCTGCTTTTAATTGCATTCCTGCATTTTCTAAGGGTCTTTTTTACAGGCGCTTACCGCAACGAACGTATGATAAACTGGTTATTTGGATTGGTTCTTTTGATACTTGTGGTGTTGTTAAACTTTACCGGATACCTGCTGCCGTGGGATCAGTTAGCCTATTGGGCAATTACCGTGAGCACAAACATTATCGGATATATCCCACTTGTTGGCGAAAGCATCCGCACAACTATTATTTCAGGAAATGAACTCAATGCCAATACACTAAGGACTTTTTTTACTTTTCATACTGCTGTATTGCCGCTTTTGTTGATTTTAATTGTGTTTTATCATTTTTGGAAAGTGCGCAAAGCAGGTGGTGTTTTAGTGCCAAAAACTCAGGAACCGCCTGTTATGGTTCCAGTTATGCCCAACCTTGTGTTCAAGGAATTTATTGTCGCTTTGGTTTTGATTGCGGTATTGTTTACATTTTCAGCACTTTTCAATGCGCCTTTGTTGGAAAAAGCTAATCCTTCCTATAGTTTAAACCCTACCAAAGCACCCTGGTATTTTGCTGGTTTACAGGAATTATTAATGCACTTCCACCCACTTTTTGCCGCTTTTATTATCCCGGTCGGTGTGTTGGCATTTCTGGCCTGGATTCCCTTTTTTAAGTACGATACTGTGCCGGATGGACAATGGTTTATTTCCGAAAAAGGAAAAAAAACATCTGTATCAACTGCCAAATTTGCAGCCATTATCACACTTTCGGGAATACTTTTCAACGAATATATCCTGAATTTCGAAGTTCTGCTTTCGCCTGTGCCGGCTTTTATCAGCAACGGAATCCTGCCCGTATTAATCCTGATTGGATTTATGTCTGCTTATTACAAGTACTATTTGAAGAATTTCAACATGAAGAAAGAAGAACTTGTACAGGCAGTTTTTGTTTTTTTTATTGTTGCGTTCATAGTACTAACACTGGTTGGTGTGTTTTTTAGGGGAAAAGACATGGCACTTTCATTTCTCTGGAATGTGTAGGCTGTTTGAATTATGAATTACAAATCCGCAATCCGCAATCCGCAATCGTAAATGGTTATTGGTTATTGGGTTAATGGTTGTTTTCTCCAATCCGCAATCCGCAATCCGCAATCCGCAATCCCCAATCACCTATGCGCAATCTTAAAGCATGAAGAAATCATTAACCAAAATAGTAAATTCTAAGGTTATGCTACCCAAAGCAGATTCAATCAATCGCCGCGATTTTTTTAATAAATCATGGAAATGGCTTGGTGTGATAGCTGGTCTCGAAGTTTTAGGGATGACGACAGGATTTATGTTTTCGGGCAAATCGGGGAATAGTGCATCGCCAAAACAATTGCTTGAAGCCGGACCTGCCGATTCCTTTGCCAAAAACTCGGTAAGTGCATTTATGGGTGGGCGTTTTTATCTGGCCAGGTTGCAGGATGGCGGATTTATC
>CAJAXK010000480.1 GCA_903946925.1 uncultured Bacteroidales bacterium
TAAAGCCATGAATTTTCAGGACTTGTTTTTGGCCATTCCGTATTGGCCTATTCAGACAGCAGACTTGTGAATAAAACAGTTTAAAGGATGATCCCACTCCGAAAGCCAAAAATGAAGAAACGTCACACCTTCTAATACTACAACACTTTGTATCACAAAGCATTGATGTTTTGTACTATAAACTTACATGGGCTTTGAGTTTTTGAGTTTTCGTGGCTAAAAAGACTCTTTGGTGATGACTCAGGAATCAAATATTAGATCAAAATTTGTACTTTTGAACTCTGAACTTGCAATTTGAGGCTTGGCACTTGACGGAAAACGAAGCTCTTGAAAATGAAAACCGTGCTCACTATAACCGCAATACTTGAATCAGGAACCGGTTTGGTTTTGATTGCAGTACCTTCGTTGCTTACACAGATATTGTTTGATGTAATACTTGAAACACCTGCTGCGTTGGCTGTTGTGCGGATTGCAGGTGCTGCTTTGGTATCACTCGGATTAGCCTGCTGGCTCGCACGCAACCAAATTCAAAGTATTGCAGCGAAAGGCTTGGTAATAGCAATGTTTCTATACAATACAGTAATAGCCTTTGTGCTGGCTTACTCGGCGATTAGTTCAGGCCTGTCTGGGTTTGGGCTTTGGCCGGCTGTACTGATTCATCTGTCTTTTGGTATCTGGTGCGTTATGAGTTTGCTAAACAAGTCTGTACAAAAAAAATGAGCGAAATTGATGCTGAAAAAATAGACTTTGCCAGAAATTGTCTAACCAGGAAAAAATACCCTCTTTTTTAGCTTTGGCATTTTCCTTTCAGGGTTAACTTAATATAGAAAAAGCAGAAAAATAATCCTCATAAATTTTAAAAAAAATATGAATAGAATATTCAGAACAAGCATTTTAACTTTCTTCTTGCTGTTATCCTTTACACCGAAAGCCCAAGTGTTAATTTCGCTGGTTTTTGGCGAAGCATTAAATACGCCTAAAATTGAATTTGGAATGATAGGAGGGCTGAACCGTTCCTATCTTACCGATATATCGGGTTCCGAAGGGCTTAACCATTTTAACCTTGGGTTTTATTTTCATGTAAATGTGAAAAACAATTCCTTTATAAGCACAGGGGTTTTGGTTAAATCGAATGTTGGAGCTACGGGAATGCCGGTATATTCCATAGGGAGTGCTGATTTTGATAGTATTTACAAGGATGGGACTTTGACAAAGAAGATCAGTTGCTTTTATGTCCCTATTATGTACCATCACCGGTTTAATAACCGCTGGTACCTGGAAGCCGGGCCACAAGCCGGTCTCCGTACAAAGGCAAACGATATTTTTGAAACAACTACCCTGGATGGCGACCTCAGCTATACAAAGGATGTGAAGGATCAATATGCACGCCTCGATTTTGGTTTTGTTGGCGGGGCTGGGTTCAAATTTAAAAAAGAACTTAAAAGTATGGCCGTTGGAATCAATTATTATTATGGTCTGGTAAATGTTAGCCTGACACCAGATGTAACCATGAAAAATTCTTCATTGAATTTTTATATGAAAATACCGATTGGATTAGACGGAGACCAAAAGTCGAAGTAGAGAAGGTTGTTTACCGGAGATTAATAAACATCGAAATCAATAAGCAGGGCTCCACCGCGAAGACCCAAAAACAGGTAATCTGTACTTGATTATGCAACACTTTGGCAGTTTGGACTGGGCGGGGTTTTATGCTTCGATTTCAGCAAAAATAATATTCCCGTTGTTTCTGGGGCAAATAGCCATAAATGTTTTTCTGCCTTTTGTAAAATAGGAAATAATTTATGCTCCGGAACTATTACATCAACACAAAGTAATGTACCTTTGACAATGCTTTTAACGATGGTAATGACCTTGGATAGCTTGTGGGCATGCCCTTATCATTTTGGATGGTAATAAGTTTCGAATTTTAATTAAAGTTTTATCCTTACTAAATGTACATGTTATGAAAACGAACAAATTTACCTTTATGTGTAACCGCCTGGTTATTTTACTGTCCTTCTTGATGTTTTCAAACATTCTGTTTTCGCAAGTTACCAGTCCGTCCGATTCGGTAAAAAAAGCCGTGGCGGATACTGTAACAGCCTCACCTGCTGCAAATTCAAGTACAGAGGTGGCCAAAGCCGAAACTGATGAAGGAAAACCAAAGGACAAAAAGGGAAAAAGAACGAAATCATCCTTTATGCTGGTGCAAATTTCACACAATTAGGCACATCCAATGCGTATGAATCCGAATCAGGCGTTGGATATCAACTCGGTGCTTATTACAAGCAAGGCCGCATGTTCTATTGGCAGGCCGGTGCAAGGTTTGCCGGAGCCAATATCGGCTACAAACTTCCAGGAAGTGCCGATACAGCAGATTTTAGCGACCTGCCTTTCAACGATATTCAACTACCACTTACAGCCGGTATTAATTTCACATCGTTTATGAACAGGGTGCTTAGTGTGCGGCTGTTTATAAGTGCTGTTCCATCTTTCAACCTCAAGGTTGGTGATAATCCTCTTGGGATTACAAAGGATGAAATAAATTCGTTTTTACTATATGGTCAAGGTGGCTTAGGTGTAAACGTTGCATTTTTAGTTCTCGAAACCGGGTACAACTTTGGCTTCAACGAATTGTTGATCGATAACACTGATTCTAAACCTGGACAGTTTTTTGTCAATTTGGGCTTCAGGTTCTGACAAGGAACCCGATGGGTTGTTGCTGTAAATCAATACTACACGGTTTTTTGCTTTATATGGCATACCCTAATTACATTGCCCATAAGCAAATACGAATAACCTAAACAATTTTTATGAGGAAGCTTTTTTTGGGAATAATCGTTTCAGTCTTTCTTTCCGGATTGGTTACTGCGCAGAATATCAGGTTAAACGCTTTTTCAGAGTACGTTTTCGACGATAATATTGATACTTATTATAACCCAACAAGTTATTTTGAAGGAACAATCAAAGGTGGTTTTCAGTGGGGTGTAGGTGGGGAGTACCTGGTTGATAAATCGAAAGGCGTAGAACTCAAATATTTGCGTAGAAGTGCCAATGGAGCTGTAGATTACTACGACAACACTTTGAAGCACTTGGATTTTAACATTGGAATGAATTATATTTTGCTTGGGGCAAACAATTATTTTATAGTGGGTGAAAAGTTTGAGCCTTATGCTGGTGCAGCTTTTGGTATGGCAATCATAAATTTTAAAGATTCAAATTCAAGTAGTGAATCGAGTAAAACAAAATTCGCCTGGTCGGTAAAATTGGGGACAAATATCTGGATAAATGAAAAAATCGGGATCAAATTGCAAGCCGATTTGTTATCAGCGGTTCAGTCGGTTGGTGGTACCCTTTATTTTGGCACCAGTGGATCAGGTGCTGGCGTGAGCACGTATTCTACCATGTACCAGTGGGGGCTTGGCGGAGGATTGACCTTCAATTTAGGTGAAAAATAATCTATAGTTTAAATTTTTTAAGTAACGCTAACAAATAAATCCAAAAACCATGAAAATCAAATCGTTGATTCCATTTAGCCTTCTCATGCTTTTGATGACAGCATGTGGGCCTTCGACAAAGCTCGAAAAAAGCTGGGCCGATCCATCATTTAATGCCAACATGAAACCATTTACCAAGTTATTGGTAATTGCCCCACTCAGGGATCAAAATTCGCAGCGGATTGCTGAGGATAAAATTGTTTCGAAACTGAAAGCGGGCACAACCGGCATCCAATCCTATTCATATCTTCAACCTGGCGACACTGCACTAACCTTAGTGGAAAGCAAATTGAAGAAAGATGGTATTGATGGGGTTATTTTAATGCGCTTGACAACCATTGAGAAATCGCTGTCCTACAATCAGGGAACCTCTTATTATGGTGGGTATTACGGTTATAGAGGTTATGGCTATGGTGGATACTATGGTGCAGGGTACTCGCCCGGATATTATTCCGAAGACAAGACTTTTATGGTTGAAACAAATTTTTATTCAATCAGCGATCGTAAATTGCTTTGGTCCGGTACTACCTCAACCCTCAACCCTACAAGCTTGGACCAAACACTGAATCAGATTATCCAGTCAATACAGTATGAGCTAAAAAAGAAGGGCTTGATAAAATAGCATCTGTTTTCAATCCTACTTTCAAATGAAAGCAATATCCTGTGCATTCCGGGATATTGCTTTTGTTTTTATTTCAGGAAAATGGTCATTGGGAATTTGTAAACTAATTATTGATTTGAGTCCATTTATTGATAATTTTACCGTAAATTGAATTGCATTTAGTTAAAAGGACTATCTGCCTTCGTTTACAGAATTAGTTCCCATAGCTTTACATTAATTGGAGTATATGACCATCAGATGATCATGGTAGGAGCAATACGGCTTATTCCTTGCGAATTGTATAAAATTAAAATTGATTGAAAAATGAATTGGATTTTACTGATTTTGGCTGGCCTGTTCGAAGTTGGCTTTGCTGCCTGTTTGGGTAAAGCCAAAGAAACAACAGGAAATGTATCAATCATTTGGTATGGCGGTTTTTTTATTTGCCTGGCCATTAGCATGATACTGCTTGTTAGGGTAACACACTATTTGCCAATAGGTACCGCTTACGCTGTTTGGACTGGTATTGGGGCTGTTGGAACTGTTTTGGTTGGCATAGTTGTGTTCAAGGAACCAGCCGACTTTTGGAGGCTATTTTTTATTGCAACATTGATTTTATCAATAATAGGTCTAAAAAGTGTTTCGCATTAAATGAAAAGTGCAATTTCGGATTTTTGGCAACGCAAACTCGGTTGCAGAAATTGCAGAAATACCAGCAAGTGAACCTATTAAACAACAAAAGGACAAATTCTTGGCCATTCCCAACACATAATCCCCAAAAAACTATGACGACTTTAGACTTTACGAAAGTTGAACCCCGACGATTAATTACCCATCACATCGGCAATAAATTGCGGGATGAAAAATACCAGCTTTCGGATGAAGAGACCCAAGTAGAAGAAGAAACTCACGAATTTCTGCTGAAATATTTTCTTTCCCCTTTTAAGGCTGAAGAATTTTATTCATTCACTCATCCTATTGAATTGAATTCGAATGATTTATATGCCGTTGCAGTTGGTATTTTTTCTAACCCATCAGCATTTGTTGGCGCATCGCAAAATATTGCCAAACTGCTATACGAGCAATCGATGCATCCAAAAATTAAAGAAGGCGAGCTGAATATTGCTATTTTTTCGAACATACTTTTGGATGAAGGGATGGTGGATGCAATCGGGATTTTTAAATCGGAAGCCGATGCCCCGTTCATTCAAATGAAAAACCGAAAATCGAAATTCATTATTAAACATGAGTATGGTTTTGAACTAAAAGGTGTGGAAAAAGGTTGTTTGATATTTAATGTGAACAAACAGGATGGATACAAAATACTTATTGTTGACAATACAAACAAATCAATAGAAGCACAATATTGGAAAGATGATTTTCTGAAAGTAACACCTGTCATAAATGAATTTCATCAGACAAACCAATTTTTAGGAATTGCCAAAAACTTTGTGACCAAACAGCTTTCGGAGGAATTTGAAGTAACCAAAGCCGACAAAATCGATTTGCTGAATCGTTCGGTAGAGTATTTCAAAACCCACGAAAACTTTGATAAAAACGAATTTGAACATGAAGTACTGCAAAACACCGAAATTATAAATTCATTTCAGAACTTCGACTCAGTTTACAGGCAAGATAATGGTATTGAGTTATCCGACAATTTCGGGATTTCGCCACAGGCTGTTAAAAAACAGGCAAGGGTTTTTAAAAGCGTATTGAAATTGGATAAAAACTTCCATATCTATATTCACGGCGACAAGGATTTGATAGAACAAGGGGTTGAAGCAGATGGAAGAAAGTATTATAAGATTTACTTTCAAAATGAAGAATAAAAGTAGGAGGAATTGTAAAAGAGTTGCAATTATTTCTACTAACTTATTGATATTTATACTGATGATTCCTTTTTTTTTAACTGCAATATGTATTAGGAAATTTTCAATTTCAATAAAACCAAGGGGATTTTCTTTTTGTACTGAATTGTGGTACTGGATCATAATTAAGATTTGTATTCTTGTTATCTGATATTTCAAAGTTTACGAATAGTAAAATAAATTTCTGATCTGTAACCATCACGAAATGATGGTTTTACCATGTATCAGAAATCAGGATTTTCATTTTTAACCATTGCTTTTGTTGAAAGCAAACCACATGCTGCATCAATATCAAGTCCACGCGAAGTACGTATTGTGGTTACAATCCCCTTTGCGTTAAGCGCTTTTTGGAATTCCAGCAAGCGTACTTCATCGGTTGGTGGCAGTGGAACATTTGGAACTGGATGGAACCGGATTAAGTTGATTCGGCAACGGATTTTGTTCAACAAACGCGCCAGTTCCTTTACGTGTTTTTGGGTATCGTTCAAACCACCAAAAACTATGTATTCGATAGAAACTCTGCGGTATTTGCCCAAATCAGCCTTGCTTATGGTTTCGATAACATCTTTAATCGGAAACACATGCTGTATAGGCATCAGCCTCCGGCGTTCATCGTCGAATGGGGAGTGAAGGCTTACGGCAAGGTTGCATTTGCTTTCGCGTATAAATGTTTCCATAGCCGGAACAATCCCAATGGTAGAAACCGTTACCTTCCTTACGCTAATATTAAATCCGTATTCAGCGGTTAATATTTCCTGGGCATCCATCACTGCTTCGAGGTTGTCGAATGGTTCTCCCATTCCCATAAAAACAATGTTGGTAACAGTTTCCTTTTCGGGAAGGCTGCGAAGCTGGTTAAGTATTTGTCCGGCAGCTAACTGCGACTGAAAACCTTGCCTGCCCGTGGCGCAAAACAAGCACCCCATTTTACAGCCAACCTGCGACGAAACGCAAAGGGTGTTACGGTTCTCATCGGGGATATAAGCTGTTTCGATAAATTTATTGATACCGGCATGATACAGATATTTTTTTGTCCCATCCTGCGATTGTTGAACTTTAATGGGAGCCTCAATCCCCAAATCGAACCTCTCGGCCAAAAGGGTGCGGGCTTTTTTTGAAATATTTGTCATTTCGTCAAACGACTGTATGTTTGTTTTATACAGCCAGAAAGCAACCTGCGAAGCCACAAAAGCCGGAAGCCCCATTTCGGATGCGATCAGCTTAAGCTTTGAAAGGGTTTTGCCTAAAAGCAGTTCTTTTTGAATGGACAGATTGGATAATGACATTTAGATGATGTTGGAGGTTCAATTTCGGATTTCGGATTTCGGATTTCGGATTGAGGATTTCGGATTGGTTTCCCGAACTCTATTTTCTATTTCTCTATTTCCCCATTCTCCCATTTTCTATTTTCTATTAACTATTTTTTACCCATTAACTATTTTCCAATACCCTAACCCAAACTACATCCCCATTTTTACAAAAAAACTTAAAAATATATCTCTGCTACTATATGGTTAAACGGGATTCCCTTATTTAGGAGGATTTCCCGGCACTGAACTACCATTTCGGCGCTGCCGCAAAGGTAATATTTTTGATCTTCGGGCAAATTTTCTGCTTCTTCCAAATATTGAGTTACTCTGCCATGAAACACGCCTTCGCCTTCCTCTTGTGAACAACAACGCACATAGCGGCTGCCAAAATCGGTAATCAAACTTTCGCTGAAAAAGAATGAATCCACTGTTCTGCTACCATGTATAAGGGTTTTGTTGCTGCCCATACCAGAGCGGTGCATACTCATAAAGGGTGCAATCCCGGTTCCGGCTGCTATCCAGTATGCAGGTTCCGCAGCACCCTGGTAACTACCAAAAGGAACGGTAATCCACATGGTATCGCCCGGTTTAAGAGCCGCAAGCGAAGGGGTAAGTTTGCCACCTGGCTTTATGTTGTATAGAATGCTGACATTTTCATCGTTTTCACCATTGGCAATGCTGTAAAGCCTGGCATCGTCAGTAGGCTGAAGCGCCAATCCGAGAACTTGTCCGGCACGGAAAGCGAAATCGCGTTTGAAAGAAAGCAAAAAAGCATTTGGAGCTATCTCAGGGTTTGAGAGTATTGTAACCGTATGGAATTTTACATTCGGTTTTGCATCAACAGAGTTCATTGTATGTGTTTAATTATTTTTTACAATCATTAAACAGCTAAATTACAATTTGGTTCATCCCCTTTGCCGGAAATGGTTTGTTTATTGATTAGATTGTTTTTAGCTATCCGCTCTGCACCAGAAAAATGAAGAAATTACCTTTTATGATTTAGGCTGTCAGGCTGTTAGGCTTTGGACTGTTAGGGTATTGATATTCAATAATGCTTCGTTTTATTCCACAGTATCGCCTAAAACGATGAACCCTAACACCCAACCCCCGGATCCTAACCCCAAAAATTCAAATCCCTAAATAGTTACAGACCAAACACAGTTTTTTAGCA
>CAJAXK010000481.1 GCA_903946925.1 uncultured Bacteroidales bacterium
AATTCATGTTCAGTAGTTTTGAATGTGTATCCAAAATATTTCAAAATATCCGATGAACCGGAAATAGATGTGGAAGCAAAATTTCCATGTTTTGCGACTGGAACACCTGAAGCGGCAAGCACAAAAGCTGACAAAGTGGAAATGTTAAAAGTGTTTTTATTGTCGCCGCCTGTGCCGCAAACATCAATAGTCGGCTTATGAAGGTTAACAGGGACGCATAATTGCATTAAGGCATTGCGAAAACCGGTAAGTTCGTTCAAATCCATGATACGGCTTTTGAACAAGCCTAAGATGAAGGCAACCTGATAATCATTAAATTGCTGTTCGCACAGGCTGCGCATCAGTATTTCAGCTTCCGAAATGGATAAATTATGGCCGGCACTGAGTTTAAGGTATATTTCGTTCATTGGGTTTTTGCTTTTTAAGGATTGACCTGTTATTCGTTAATCCAGTTACTTATAATTTGTTCGCCATATTCGGTAAGGAAAGATTCGGGATGAAACTGAACACCTTTCACATCAAATTTTGCATGCCTCAATGCCATTATACATTTTTCGTCATCAAGCGCAGTTACGATTAAATCATTTGTAATGCTTTCAGGATCAATTGCCCACGAATGGTACCGGCCAGCCACAAACCGGTTTGGGCAGTTTGCGAACAATGAATCCTCGGCAACCAGGTTTATTTCGGTTGCAACACCATGAAAAACAGTTGCAAGGTTTATGAGCCTTGCACCAAACACTTCACCGATTGCCTGCAAACCCAGACAAACGCCCAAAATCGGTTTTGTTGGTGCGTACTTCTGTATCACATCTTTCAAGATTCCAGCATTTTCGGGAATTCCGGGCCCTGGCGACAACAGTATTTTGTCGAATTCATTCACCTTTTCCAAGGATATTTTGTCGTTTTTATGCACTTCATATTCCACCATGCTTGTTTTTTCAATCAATTGAACAAGGTTGTAGGTGAAGCTGTCGTAATTATCGAGAATTAGTAATTTCATGTTTTTTAAACTTTTTTATTTTATCATTGCGCTCAAATAGAGCATTTTGCATATCTAATCATTGAATTTGTTCTAACTTAACTTCATTGCGGGAATTGGTTTTAAACAATGAGTTTGCCTCTGAAAGCGCATTCCTTAGCCCGTTAATTTTGTTGAACACTTCATGGAGTTCGCTTTCCTTGTTGCTGCTTACCACAATCCCGGCACCTGCCTGATACGTGAGCCTATTGTTCTTGCTTAGGAACGAACGTATGATAATTGCCTGGTTGAGTTCGTTTTTTTGTCCAACAAACCCAATAGTGCCACCATAAAAGCCGCGTGCATCGTTTTCGAGTTCGTCGATAAGTTGTATGGCCCTGTGTTTTGGTGCCCCTGATAAAGTTCCTGCCGGGAAAGTGCCGCTCAAGGTTTCAAATGGATTGAACTCGGACCGCAATTCGCCGCTCACATTGCTAACCATGTGAATTACATGTGAATAAAACTGTATCTGTTTGTACGATTTAACACCCACGTTTCTCGAGTATTTGCTTAGGTCGTTCCGCGCCAAATCAACAAGCATTACATGTTCGGCGTTTTCTTTGGCATCGTTAAGCAATTCAGCCGATTTTATAATATCGAAAGCATCATCACCGGTACGTTTGTAAGTGCCGGCAATTGGGTGGATTTCTGTAATTCCTTTTGTTATTTTTAACTGAGCTTCGGGCGAAGAACCGAAGATTTTAAAATTTCCGGTATCGAAATAAAATAGATATGGCGAAGGGTTTATCTTTTTTAAAGCTCTGTAAACATTAAAATCGTCGCCTTTAAAACCCTGGTAAAACCTACGCGAAACAACCAATTGAAAAACCTCCCCAAGCTGGCAATATTGTTTCGCTTTGGTTACTTTATACATAAATTCCTCATCGGTACAATTACTGCTTTCATCTCCAACAAGGTCGAAACAATAATTGTTATGCTTATGTAAATCAATACGTTCAATCAGGATTCCCAAATTCTTCGAGGCATCGTTTTCCGAAAAAGAATGCGAATACACACTGAGCTCGTTGTTGGCATGGTTAAACACCAACACCAGCGAATAAAGGTGGTACAGCAGTTCGGGGATTTCCTTTGTATGGTTTCGCAAAGCCAATTCATGCGTATATTCAACAATATTGAATGAACAGTAGCCAAACAAGCCTTTAAAATGATCGGGCAATTGGCTGTCAAACTCAAACACATTTATGAACTCGGTAAAAGCCTGATTTAGCGATTCCGCGTCAGCATTTAAAAGTTTCTTTGTTACGGAGCCTTCAATTTCAGTTTTAAGCAATTTATTGTGGATGCTTATACTGGCAATAGGTTCGAAACACAAAAATGAGTAGTGATTGCTTTTACTGTTGTAATCCGAACTTTCCAACAACAGCGGCGAGCGGTATTCGTCGCGCAAAGCGAGGAACAGGCTGACCGGGGTTTTGGTATCCGAAAGGATTTGCAGTGATCTGGAAAATATTTTCATGAGGGTTTGGTTTCAGGTTGAGAAATAAAAAACCCGCTGTTTGGTTGCAAACAGCGGGTTACCATTAAGTATGTTAACACAAATAAATTAGCTGTCCACAACGTTTGCCGTAAACTGCCACCAATAGTTATTTGCTAGAATGTCTCTCATAAGTAGGGCAAAAGTACGGAAAAAATTATTTGTATTAACGCAGGCAATGTCTTTCTTGCGAAATTATTTTACTTTTACTCTAACTATCTTTGGACAAAATGTGCCTTTTAAGTTTAGAAATGAAGTTGAATAGTCCGGAGAAATGATAATTTTCAGTAAAAATCCCTCTTTATAAAATTCGATTCCCTTGAAAATTTTAATAATCTTTGTGGCCCTTTTCGCAATTTTTACATTAGTTAAGGGCCAAAATACCAGAGTTTTAATTACAACCGGGATCGGAGATATTGAAGCTGTACTGTTCGTTGATAAGGCTCCGGTTACCGCGAACAATTTTCTGACGTATGTTGATGCGGGCAAATACAATTCCGATGCATGTTTCTACAGGGTTGTAAGAAATGACAATCAACCAGGTAAAAAATTCAAGATTGAGGTTGTTCAAGGTGGGTATTATCAGGATTCGCTGATTGAGAAATACGAGTTTGCACCCATAAGGCACGAATCAACCGGGGAAACAGGAATTTTGCATACAGATGGAGTGCTTTCGATGGCTAGAATGGAACCGGGATCAGCATCTTCCGAATTTTTTATCTGCATCGGAAATCAACCGGAACTGGATTTCGGAGGCCAACGTAATCCCGATGGACAAGGGTTTGCGGCTTTTGGAAAGGTTACAAAAGGAATGGAGATAGTCCGTAAAATTCAACAAATGAAGGATATAGACCAATACTTGCCAGAGCCAGTAAAGATTAAATCTATCATCAGGGTTAAATAGAAAGCTTATTGAATTTATCCTCAAGTTGCTTATGCAGGCTTGCAACCGATGAGTTATTGTAAAAAATAAAGTCGGCTTGCGCTATGCATTTCCCGATGTTCTGTTTGTTTGGGTCGTTCGACTGCATTTCGCGTTCTTCGTTTTCAACGAATGTGGCAAATGTAATCTTGTCGGTCTCGGAATTTCGCAGCACAATCCGTTCATAACGCAATTGCGGATCGGCATCCACGGCAAAAAGCAGGAAATTCCCTTTTTCGCGCAAGGATTCCACTTCGCCTGGCGTGCGGATGCTTTCAATAATGCAGTTTTTGCCGGTTAACAAAGCCTGTTCGTAAAGCTGGTCGGTTATATACGATGGCGAATGGTCGGCACGCAGTTTATTGGCTACAATTACCATGCTATCGCGGTTTACGGGCAATCCCTGACGGTTTATTTCTTCAGTTATAAACCCCCGCACCGAAAAATGGACAAATCCTTTTTCCTGAACCAGATATTCAACAATAGTTCCTTTTCCTGCACCAAGTGTTCCGGTAATTCCGATTATAAGCATAGTATGATTTGTGGATTAAAATGCAAAGGTCAGGTTTAGGAGTGAATTTTACCCC
>CAJAXK010000482.1 GCA_903946925.1 uncultured Bacteroidales bacterium
AAAAGCCAGCATACAAATTAGTGAAAATATTTTGAGCGGCAACAGGCTTATACCGAAAATGGCGACAAAAACCGAAAGTGCTATAGGATATAAAGCTCCTTGAAAAGATGGGTAAGTAAATGAATGGATAAAATCGGAAGCCCTGATTATATAAAAGGAATCATCGCCTGTAAGGCTAACTCTTTGATCAAAAAGCAGGAAGCTGATCAGAGAGGTCAAAGCCAGTATTACCCAAATCAGCCAATTCAGATGCTTATCCAGAAATCCATCCATGGTTGCCAGCAAATCTTTAGGTGCAATAGTTGCTTTTTGTGCCTTTGAGACTGGATTTACAGGTATAGCTGATTTAGGTTTCTCTATTTTTTTTGCCATTGTTTCTAATCGGATAATGAGTGATGAAAACGTTTACAAATATCCAACTTTTTCCTTTATCCGACTGCCTGCTTTGTTTGATTCACTTTATTTTGATTAAAAACATGTTGGTTTCCAAATTCAACACCAACATTTGAGGCCTTTTGCTCTTTCACTCTTGAACAAGTTACCAGTAAAAACTAAACCAATTAATAAGATGAATGCAAATTTCTTTTGTAGTTTTGCTGACTGACACATTTTAGGGGTTTTTTATGAAGAAAGAAGATATCAGGCAGTTTTATTCCGAAAATGCTGCTTCCAGGGGCAAATGGGAAAGGATGAACAGGTTTTATCACAAATCAATAGAAAAGTACATTTCTTCCATAATTCCCGAAGGCAAACGCGTACTCGAAATTGGGTGTGGAAATGGAGACCTGCTTGCTAAAACATCTCCTTCGTACGGTGTGGGTATCGATTATGCGCCAGCTTTTGTAGAAACCGCCAGTAAACGTTATCCAAACCTTATTTTTAAAGTTGACGATGTAGAAGAGTTGCAATTAGATGAGGTTTTCGATTATATTATACTTTCCGACCTCACAAATTGCTTGTGGGATGTGCAAATTGCATTCCACAACATTAAAAAACTTTGCCATCCACAAACACGGATCGTGATTTCGCAATACAATTATGTGTGGGAGCCTATTCTACGCTCAAGCGAATTCCTGCGACTTAAACTTCACCAACCTGCCCAAAATTGGTTTTCCAATAGCGACACATGCAGCCTTTTGGAACTGGAAGGTTATCAGGTTGTGCGCATTGACCGCAAACTGATTCTGCCAAAGTATATTCCTATATTAAACCTGTTTTTTAATAAATTTCTCGCCAATTTACCTCTATTCAACAGCCTCGACCTTGTTAACCTGATAATTTCCAGGCCTTTATTGAGTGATGACCAACAATACAGCGTTTCGATTGTAGTGCCCGCCCGCAACGAAAAAGGAAATATTGAGAATGCAATAAAACGTACACCGATTTTTGGGACCCATCAGGAATTTGTGTTTATCGAAGGCCATTCCGCCGACAATACTTACGAAGAAATGCTTCGGGTAAAAGCTGCATATCCTGAAAAAGACATTAAAGTGCTGAGGCAGAGCGGAAAAGGAAAAGGCAATGCCGTGCGTGAAGCGTTTGAAGTTTGTACAAGTGAAATCTTGATGATTTTGGATGCCGATTTAACCATGCCTCCCGAAGAGTTGCCAAAGTTTTATGATGCGCTTCGATATAATAAGGGCGAATTTATAAATGGCAGCCGTTTGGTTTACCCGATGGATAAAAATGCCATGCGCTTTCTTAACCTGCTCGGAAACAAATTTTTCGGTATGTTTTTTTCGTATTTATTGGGTCAAAGGCTAAAAGATACGCTCTGTGGAACCAAAGTGCTTTACAAAAAAGATTATGATCAGATTGTCAGAAACCGTCATTATTTTGGCGATTTTGATCCTTTTGGCGACTTCGACCTGATTTTTGGAGCGGCAAAACTAAACCTTAAAATCACCGAAATCATTATCCGCTACCGCGACCGCGAATATGGAAGCACCCAGATAAGCCGTTTCAAACATGGATGGTTGTTGATAAAAATGACGGTTTTTGCGGCCAGGAAACTCAAGTTTTTTTAGAATATCATTTATGTCAAATCGCTGATTGCTAACCTCAATAAAACAAAATAAGAATGGGTTTAAAATATAAAATAGATATTCCATTGGATGCACCCGAAAGGACGATTTTACACAAAGAAATTATCCTTTCGAAACCATTTTTAAAGGCGCTTTATCAGGATTGGTATTCAACATTTGTGCAAGAAATGAGAAGCCTACCATCAGGTCAAGTTGTGGAATTAGGATCTGGTGGCGGATTTTTAAAAGAACTTATCCCAACCATAATTTCATCGGATATTTTGGAACTGCCAAGCAACGATATAACATTTTCGGCTTTGGATATGCCTTTTGACGATAATTCTATCAGTGGTCTGTTTATGGTAGATACTTTTCATCATTTGCCAGATGCACATGTTTTTTTGATGGAAGCAGACCGGGTGCTGAAACCAAATGGAAAGCTGATTATGATTGAACCAGCCAACAGTTTTTTTGGGCGGATCATTTACAAGAACCTTCATCACGAACCCTTTAATCCGCAGGGAAGTTGGCAAATACCCGAATCTGGGCCAATGACGGGTGCCAATGGAGCCGCTCCCTGGATTGTTTTTGTCAGGGATAGGGAAATATTGCAAAACGAATTTCCTGATTTGGAAATTGAGTCCATTTTGTACCATACTCCCTTGCGATATCTTCTGAGCGGTGGCGTTTCTTTTAAACAGCTTGTCCCCAATTTTTCCTACCCTTTATTTAGTGGATTGGATAATTTATTAACTTCGGTATCTAACGGATTATCAATGTTTATGACCATTAAAGTAAGGAAAAAAGTGTAACAGCAATCAGTTGGTTAAGGAATCAGAAGTTAGAAATAAGATACTTTTTAAGAAAGTCTATATTTAGCCTCCTTTTGAACAATATTTTAAAAAGTTTTCTTTTTTATAAATGTAAAATCAGCTTAATTTTAGTTTAAATTTGGGGGTAGCAATAAACTGAATTACAAGCCAATAAAGCCATTATTAAAATAGCTGCGCAGTCAATAATGAAATGAATTTATTTTCCACATAAATAAAAATAGAATCAAGCTAAACTATAAACCATGAAGAAGATTTTTACAATTTTATGTTTTTTTTCAGTCATTGGCATGAGTACAATTTTAGCCCAAATCCCAACAGATGGGCTTATTGGAAAATATTCTTTTAATGGAAATGCCGATAATGAGGTTTGGAATATTGCCAACGGTATTGTAAACGGTGCCACATTGACTACCAATAGGTGCGGTATAGCCAACAGTGCTTACCATTTTGCTCCACCAAACGATTTTGTTTCAATTTCAAATTTCAGGATTCTAACAGATAATGAAATTAGCTTTTGTTTGTGGGCAAAAGCGGATCTTCTTACATCAAACTGTATGGTTATGTTAGCCCCGGATAACTTTCATGACAGATGTGTTATGTGCGCCAACTACCATGCTTCACCTTCCATGGTAATTTGGGATTATGGGGATTGCACTTCAAGCGGAAGAACTATAGTTGATGGGGTTTCTTATGATACTGATTGGCATCATTACGTTTTTACGGTAAGTATTTCGCAAAACGAGAAAAAGATATTCCGAGATTCGGTTTGTATTAGTTCGCAAACTTTTCAAAGTACTCTGGTCGAAAACTTAAGGGAAATATATATTGGTGGTGGTACTGATTGGTCTGGTGGTGGTATTAATTTTAGGGGTTCCATTGATGATATCCGGATTTATAACAGGGGAATATCAAGTATCGAGGTTGGGCAACTTTTTCTCGAAAACGCTTGTTCTTCTTTTGGAATAGAATCAAATATTAGCAACAATGATGAAAATCAAATCAGGATCTTTCCAAATCCTATTCAAGACCAACTTATGATTGATTGCTTAAAACAAAACAGCTTGATTGAAATCATCAATATCCAGTCTCAAACTATTGAAAGATTAACTATTACAAACACAAACGCGACTATTAACTTATCAAAACTATCGAGCGGCGTTTATACGCTCAAGATAAAATCTGATAACGGCATTACCGTAAAAAGGTTTGTTAAACAATAACATACGTTGCTAATTATGTCGATTGGTTCATTGTTTTAATAATTTCATTAAAACTTAACTTAAAACTAAAAATACTTTCATTTTCATTTTATTATCACGTTCCTATTTCTAATCTTTGTGAATTGTTTAACAGCAACTAACCCATTGTGTAAATAATTCATATACAGATGAAAGCAGCAATAACCGACACCCCAATCGATTTCGAAATCGTAACCAGCAAGATTAAAGAGTTGAATGTTCCTGTGGTTGGAAAAGCCACCATACGGGAAATAAAACGGCTTGTTGATAACATTGAATCAGCTACTGGCAAAAAGTTTATCCGTATGGAAATGGGTGTGCCCGGTTTGCC
>CAJAXK010000483.1 GCA_903946925.1 uncultured Bacteroidales bacterium
ACGGACAAAGCATAACCTTTTACACCGTAATTGGCGTTATGTGGTTGATTTGCATTTTTTAAGAAATTGTTTTCTTGCTCCAGCCTGAGCAATTCAGTTACAAGTTCTTCCTTGGTTTTGTGAGCATAATTCATGCGTTGGAATATTTATTTTGTTTTTAATGTTGATAAAGCTGTACCGAGTTTTTTTTGGAAGTGTATTTAGGGGTTGAGTTGTTGAGTTGTTGAGTTGTTGAGTTGTTCAATTGGCTTCGCCGTTCAAATGTTCAATTGTTCAATTGGCTTCGCCGTTCAGATGTTCAATTGGCTTCACCGTTCAAATGTTCGGATGTTCAATTGTTCAAATGTTCAATTGGCTTCGCCGTTCAATTGTTCGGATGTTCAATTGTTCAAATGTTCGTATGTTCAAATGTTCGTTTGTTCAATGTTCAATTGGCTTCGCCGTTCAAATGTTCAGGTGTTGGATGTCTATTTTCCATTAACTGATTTTTATTTTCCATTAACTATTTTCCATTAACCATTTTCTATTAACTATTAACCATTTTCCATTAACCATTTTCTATTAACCATTAACCAAAAACCATTAACCATTTTCTATTAACCATTTTCCATTAACCATTAACTTTCAACTAACAAAAATTAAATTACTGATTAAGTGGCTATTACAAAAGGTGTTTTTAACTTGTTTTACTTTAGTAAATTCTGATTTGCTTGTTTTATATTGTGTAGGTTTTTTACCTCAAAAACCTCACCCCCGTCCCCTCTCCTTGAAAAAATGAGAGGGGTGCCTACGCCCTGCAAATACGGGCAAGCAAATAAACCAACACCCTAATCTGCAATAACGGAACTTTCCAACTTCATCTAACTTAAATTGTTGATAAAGATGCTGTTTTGGTGGGTAGTTGCACCTGCTTTTCACCAAGTTAGTTCCAATTTGCGCGATAATTATCCTGTAAGTCTATTTTCCATTAACCATTAACCATTTTTCATTAACTATTTTCTATCAACTATTTTTCAATTAACTATTTTCCATTAACCATTAACCAAAAACCATTAACCATTTTCTATTAACCATTAACTATTTTCCATTAACCATTACCCCTAACCAATCGGTATCGAAAAATGAAACACAGAGCCTTTTCCTTCTTCGCTTTCGGCCCATATAGAGCCTCCGTGTTTTTCGATAAACCCTTTGCAAAGGAACAATCCCAGTCCGGTGCTGGGTTCGTCGTCTGTTCCTTTGCGGCTTATGTTGCCGGTTATCTGGAATAATTTGTCAAGTATTTCTGGTTTCATGCCGATACCGGTGTCTTTAACCGATATTTCGATGCTTTTTTGGTCTGTGATTTTTGCTGAAATGCCTACCTTGCCACCGTTAGTAGTGAATTTTATGGCATTGGAAACCAGATTGCGGATTACAGCTTCGATTGTGTTGCTGTCGGCAAAAATCTCAATATCGTCAGGAATGTTGAAAGCAATGCTGATGTTTTTATTTTTTGCCGGTTCCAATAATGTTTGTACGCTTTGGCCCACAATTTCATCCAACTTCATTTTAATTGGCGAAAATGGAATCAGCCCTTGTTCCATCCTCGACCATTCGAGTAGGTTTTCGAGCAATCGGTAAAGGTTTGCAGCCGATTTGCGCATGCTTATTGCCACAGTTTGTATTTCGTCGAGGGTCATGTTTGGCAAGCCATCGGCCATCATTTGGGTCAAGCCTAAGAAACCATTAAAAGGGCTTCGCAAATCGTGCGAAATAATTGAAAAAAATTTGTCCTTTTCGGCTACTGTTTCGCTAAGTTCTTCATTTTTAATTGCTAAATCCTTTTCTATTTTTTTACGTTGGCTAATGTCGTTCGAAACCGAAAGCACTCCTTTGCTGCCATTTGGTAAAATAATTGCGATTTCGCGCAACAAAAGCGTGCAGAAAGAACCGTCTTTTCGTTTGCTGAGGACTTCAAGCTCCAAAACCTCACCCGAGAGGATGCGGTTTATGTGTTTTTCGACCAAGTAATGGTTTTCGGGTAAAGTCAGCATCCTGATATCGGAACCTACCAATTCGCTTGTGCTATAAAGTGTAATATCAGTAAAAGCCTGGTTAGCTTCGAGGATTATGCCGTTTTGGTCCACAATCAGAATCCCGGAAGGCGAGTTTTGAAACAGCGACCTGTAGCGGATTTCGCTTTTAAGCAACTGATCCTGGGCTTTTTTGCGTTCGGTAATATCGTGGAATATCCAAATCCTGCCATACGAAGTGCCATCTTTGCCCTTAATTGGGGCCGAATACCAGTCGAGGACTTTTCCGTTTACACACTCTAGTTCATCGCAGCAGCTTAGCTGCTCGTTAACTATTATCTGCTTCACCTTTTCGTAAAGCCTTTCGGGATACAGTGCCTGGCTAACTATAAGGTTTATTAAACTATGGGAATCTTTTTCATCAACGATATGAGCCGGGATATCGAAAAGTTCGATAAGTCGCTTGTTGGTAAGGCCAATGCGTTTATCATTGTCAATAACAAGTATCCCGTCAATGGTGGTTTCTACTTGAGCTTCGAGCAAAGCCGTTTTCGATTTAAGGGCAATTTCGGCTTCATAGCGCTTGGTTATGTCGGTCATAATGCCATTAAGCCCGGTTACAACCCCATCCTGAAATGTTAGATGGCTCGAAGTGCGCACATAGCGGATTTTCCCCTGGTAAGTTGCCCTGAATTCAAATGGGCTATTTAACCCTTTCATGGTTTCGCCCATGCTGCGCATCAGTTCGGGAAGGTCGTCGGGATGAACAAAAGTGCTAAAGTTTTGACCTATTACGGCTTCGGGTTTTAAACCGATTATTTGTTCAATTACTGGGCTTATGTAGGTAAACAGGCCATTTACATCGAGGGTAAATATTACATCGCTAATATTTTCGACCAGCGAACGGTAGGTTTCCCTGCTTTCGAGCAAGGCTTTTTCGGCTTTCCTGCTTTCGGAAATATCGTGAAAATTCACCAAAATGCCTTGTATGATTTGATTGTTCACCAAATTGGAGGCGGTAAGCCGTACCGGTTTATAGGTACCATCACCACATTTTGCCATGTAATCTACTGTTACACTCAAATTATCCTTAGCGAGCAAGCCCTTAAATTCTTTTTGTATGGATTGCAAATCGTTGGGGTGGACGTTAGGCCACATTTCGGTACCAACAAGTTTATCGGCTTCCCATCCAAACCATTTTTCGACATTTGGGCTAACATAGCGTATTATGCCTTCAGCAGTAACCACTCCAATTACATCGGCAATATTGGCAACCATTGCGCTATGCTGGGCATGGCTAAGGCTAAGTTCGTTCGTGATGTTGCTCCTTTCAACAAACCATCCTACCTGATTGGCAAATAAATTTACCAAATTGCTGTTTAAAATGGTTTCGCCTGTATGGAACAACAGGGTGAAATCGCCAATAACCTTCGAATCCCTCGAAACCTTTATTACATAGGTAGCACCAATGTTGAACGTTTTTTCTATGATATAAACCACGCTTTTGGGCATTACCCCGCCAATTAACTGCCCAAGGCTGTCGAAACGGGTAATGGTTTGGTCCTTGGTCTTGGCCTCCCGTTCGGGGTCGTGAGGCCAATGTTTGTTTATTAAATCGAAACCAAGATACGATATGGTGGTTTTATAAATATCCTTTATGCCTGCAATGGCAACGGTGGTAAAGCCTAATCCATCGTGGTCGAAAATATTGAAAACGGCATAGCTGGCACCCGAAATTTCGATCAAGGTTTCCGTAATCCTGTTATATCCAGATTTCCCATCCTGGAACTGTATCAACTCCTCCGATGCGCGGCTAAGTTTTTCCAACAACAGCTTTTCGTTTTCCCTTTCGTGAGCCTCTTTTTCAAGAGCTTCCTTTAAGGAATTGTATTTCAGTTGTGCTTCTTCAAGCTCAAATACAAGAGTTTCTTTAGTTTTTTCCAAGTTTTTCATTTTTCGCTATTTTTCGAGCACTTTCATTATTTTAGTTTTCAGCAGGCTTATATCAATAGGTTTCGAGATATAGTCGTTGCATCCCGACAAGATTGCCTTTTCTTTATCGGCTGATAGCCCAAAAGCTGTTTGTGCAATAATACAAACAGAACTGTTGAATTCGCGTATCAACTTTGTGGCTTCATAACCATCCAATCCGGGCATTTTTATGTCCATCAGCACCAGGTCGATATCTGGGTTTTCGCGGCAGGCTTCAACGGCTTCTTCACCATTGCGGGCGCGCAATATTTGTTTGGCAAACGGTTTTAATGCCATTTTTATAAGTGTTGCCGATATTTCATCATCTTCGGCAAGCAGTATTTTAATGGTTTTAACCGCTTGGGTAGCTGGGTTAACAACAGTAGTTATCTTAACTTCCTGGTTTTGCGCCGTTTTAGGGTTGTAAGGCAAAGTGAAATAAAATGTGGAGCCTTTACCTTCTTCACTTTCCAGCCATATTTTCCCCCCTAACATTTCAACGTAAGCCCTTGTAATGGAAAGCCCCAAGCCTGCGCCTTCAAAAGCCCGTGTGTCGGAAATATCAGCTTGAACGAAACGGTCGAAAATAGCTTTCTGCCTGTTTTGGGGCACGCCAATGCCGGTATCGCTCACATAAAATTGCAGTTCGTTTGCAACTGTTTTTCCGGTTCCGGGATCAGTTCCGACTGCTTTTGATTTTCGCATAACATAACCAAATTCAATGAAACCCTGATCGCTGTACTTTATGGCATTTTTAACAAGGTTGGTAAGTATGGCGTAGAGTTTTTCGCGGTCGGTAACAATAATGGCATCAGCTTTGCCCAACCCGTTTTTATACGAAAGCCCCATTCCTTTGTCTTCCACTTCGGGTTTAAAGAAAGTGAATATATAGTCGAGCTGTTCGTTCAAATTGGTTTCCGAAAGATAAAGTTCCACCTGGCCTGCCTCAATTTTCGAAATATCAACAATATCGTTGATAATGTTCAGCATCCTGTCGCCACTCTGCTTTATAATCTGTATGTATTCATCCTGTTGTTCACCGGTTAGGCCGGGCATTTTCAGCAGTTCGGTAAAACCAAGTATCCCGTTCATAGGGGTTCGTATTTCGTGGCTCATGTTGGCCAGGAATGCGGATTTTAGCCGGTCGCTTTCAACAGCTTTTTCTTTTGCAAGATGAAGTTCGAGCTCATCGCGTTTACGGTTGGTAATATCGTGGACAAAGGTTACAAACCTGCCTCCTTCGGCTTGCTGGTATTGTATGCTTACTTCAACATAAAAAGTGCTGCCATCTTTGCGGCGGTGTATGGATTCGAACCTGTCCTCGCCCATTTTCATCACTTTTTGCAAACGCTCTGCCACATTTTGCAAAACCTGATCAGCTATCAGATCAATAATAGACATGTTTAAAATTTCATTTTCCGAAAAACCACTCATCTGGCAGTAGGTTTTGTTTACTTCCAGCATTTTTCCGTTAATATCAAAAAGCCAGAACCCATCCATGGCGGTTTGCAATATGGTACGATGGCGCTCCTCACTTTCTTTCAGGTCTTCCTCCACCATTTTGCGGTCGGTAATGTCGCGGCCAATGCCAACTATGCCTATAACTTGGTTGTCCTTGTCGCGCAACGGGAGCTTCGACGAAAGCAACCAACGTTTACTCCCATTTTCGTCGAGTACGTATTCCTCGCGGTTAAGCACAGGTTTGCCGTTTTGTATCACAGATTGGTCGTCGGCAAAAAATTTTTCGGCAAGTTCAACCGGGTAGTTGTCGAAATCGTTTTTGCCCAACACTTCCGCTTCCGTTTTTGCACCCATAAAACTTAATTCAGCCTTGTTTACCAATGTTTTACGGCAACCCAAATCTTTGCAATAAATGGAATCGGGAATATTGTCGATTAGCGTACGCAAAAGCAACCGCTCATTGAGCAGCTTTTCTATTGCCATTTTCCCTTCTTTTTCAACCGAAATTTGTTCACTAATATCATGTACAAGCACATGCCTTGCCGCGCGGCCATGAAACATAACCGAATACGCAACGTTTTCGACAGGGAAAATATCGCCGTTTTTTTTCTGGTGCCTCCACGAACTTGTTGAGCTGAAACCTTGCCCAATATCGAAAAGGGATGTTAGCAGTTCAGGCACATCTTCAGCAGGGCGTATATCTTTAATTGTCATATTCAGGAACTCCTCCCTCGAATATCCGTAGTGTTCAGTCATTGCCTGATTAACATCGAGGAACGCGAGTGTTTCGATATCGAAAATAAGCATCGGCTGAGGGTTGTTGGCAAATAGTTGCCGATGTTTTTCCTCACACTCGAGCAAAGCATTTTTGGCTTCGCCCAGGCGGGTTAGGGCATTGCTATGTGTTGAGCTTAAAACCTGCAATGCATCTTCCAATTCCAGGATTTTGGCTATAAGTTCGTCTTTTGATTTGTCGTGGTAGTTCATTAGGTAATGATTAGAAAATGTGAAGAATATTGTATTAGTTTTTTTGTTTATCCTTGATGCACAGGATGTTTAACATATTTTTCATATAGCCCGAACAAATACTCCATCCTTTCGGCTTCGCTAGCAAATGGCTGGGACCTATAGGCTGTATCAACGGCTTTATCAAGTTCGGTGTGGGCTTTCACCAATAATTGCGGCATTGATAATGGGTTATACAAATTAGATAACGAACTATCAGGAAATTCGAGCCTTGAATCCAATACTTTTTTAGCTGCTGCTTCAATCAGTTGAGAATGTTTCCCACTATTATTTTCGGGCCATGGAAAGTTGTTGTAAACATTATCTTTCGAGTAGCGGAAATCGCTTTTCAGCCTTCCGCAAACATATTTTACCCATGCTACGTGCATTTTCGACATCAGCACACCAAAATGAAATAAAGTTCCATCGGGGATTGCCATGCAAGTGTCACCCACAATTGAACCTTTATTGAAAAAGCCCATTGGGATATACTTCCTGTTTTCGGATGAAACCCGTGGTATAACAATAAATGATTCGCCAAAATCCCTGATTTCGCCGAAAAGCTTAGGTGTATCGGCATTTTTTATTGTTGACGGACGAACGCTGCTTAACCTAAATTCCCTAACCAAACTAACCCGTTTCATTACTTCAGGCATGGAAACCAAAACGTTTGGTTCAATGTCTTTTAGCCACAAGCACCAGCGTTTTTGGCCATTTAGAAACTCGTAAGCCGAAATTAGGGGCTTTATATAGTTTTCAGCCTTAGGCTCTTTAGAAATGAAAGCTGTCTTTTCTTCGTCTGATAGTAATAAATTGCCTCCATCCAAAGGCATATTCCCGAAACTCATTTTAGGTACGTTGCAAATTGGGCTTGAACGCTTTTGGATCAAAATATCCTTTGCATCAACCAGATATGGGTTTATGTTTTTCACTTTAATTTCATGCGCTTCGCCTTTAATATCTTCATAGTCGAATATACTTTTGCTTTCTGTGTCGAAATTGGCAAAGCCGATAATAACGCAATATACTGCTGCATTGCTTTTTGCCTCGTTGCTCCATTTAAATGTGCGGTGTGCAAAATGGATTTTAATGTTGTATTTGTTCAACATTTGCTCCCAAAGTATGCTGGTCTGTTCGCCCTGAACAATGGAATTTGTTGATACAAAAGCTACCTTGGTTGATTCCAGGTTGTTATAAGGCAAATTGGAAATATATTTTGCAGCTTTTATATACCAACCTGTAACATAATCCATTACACCGCTTCCCTGAATATTGCCAAATTCTTTCACAATTGCTTCGCGCTGGCCTGGGCTCATCATCTTGGAACCTATAAACGGTGGGTTACCAAAAATATAATTGTAGTGTATTCGTGCTTCATGTTTTGTTAAGGGGAATTCTTGGCTTGGGTCTATCTTGTTGGTGTTTTGGGCAATTACATTCAGCGTTCCATATTTAACGATTGGATCGTTTATTTCTTTGTAATTCAATTGGTTGGCATAAATGGTTACCACATCGCCGGTAGTGAGGGTTTCCCATTTAATCTCCAGCGCATCGCCTATCACAATATTTGCTGCCTTTTTCAACGGGATGCGGATAAAATATTCCCCAAATTCTTGGCTAACAAGCATGTTCATTTGATGATCCATCAGCCATAAGGCCACTTCGGCAATTCGTGCCGGGAATTCTTCGTATTCGATTCCGTAAAACTGGTCCACATCCAAACGGAGTACATCTTGTATGTTCAAAAAACCTTGCCCTGTTTTGAACATGGCCCGTAAAACCGCTATTTCGAGCAAGCGCAGTTCGCGATAAGTGATTACAAGGAAATTACCGCAGCCGCAAGCCGGATCGAGGAATTTGAGCGCGGCTATTTTTTTATGAAACTCGATCAACTTGTTCCTGTTTCCTTTTATGGCTTCAAATTCCTGCCAAAGCTTGTCGAGGAACAAAGGTTTTATTAGCTTTAAAATATTGGTTTCGCTGGTGTAATGTGCGCCAAAATTGCGGCGTTCCACAGGGTTCATCACACTTTGGAACATGGAGCCGAAAATGGCAGGCGATATTTTGCTCCAATCAATGTAACAACAGTTTAGCAGGGCTTGGCGCATTTTGGTATCAAAGCTAGCCATGGTAAGAGGCTCATCGAAGAGTTTTCCATTAATATACGGAAAACCAGCAAGTTGCTCGTCGAGGTTTTTGAACCGTTTTTCGGTGGGCGTGTTCAGCACTTGGAACAGTTCCTGTATTTTTGCCGCCAAGTCGCTTCCATCTTCGCTTGTTCGGTTTGATATATAATTCTCGAATTGGTGCTTCTCGAAAATGGTGGTGTCCTCGGCAAACAAGCAAAACAATACACGCACCAAATAAACTTCCAATGGGTGGCCTTCGTAGCCAATTTCTTTCAGCCGGTCGTGGAGTTTGCCCATCAATTCGGCTGCTTTTATATTTGCGGGATCTTGTTCTTTATAGCTAACTTTTTGATAACCTATTAGATAAGAGAATTGTTCGACATTGTTCACCAAATCATGAAGTTGGAACTTTACGGTTTCACCTAATTCCATATCGTAAAGCCAAAAATCCTCAAAATCACAAACCAGCACATATTTTGGCAATTCGTGCTGTTTTAAACCATGAGTGTATTCAATTGCTTGATTGTATGCACTTTCGAGGTTTTTGCCCCGGCTTTTCATCTCGATTAAAATAGTGCCTTTCCACAACAGGTCTATATAGCCGTCGGCTTCGCTAAGTTTTTTCACCCTGTGCTCAAAAGTGGCCACACGTTTGCGGTTTATTCCAAAAACGTTAAAAAAATCAATCAGGAACGGCTTTGCGTCCGCCTCCTCATTGCGCGTGCCAGCCCACTCTTTGGCGAAGAGTGTTGCGCGGCCTTTTATTTCGTTCCAACTTAATACCATGGTTTTGGTTTTGTTGATTATAGATTACTAAAAGCAGTTAGGGCTTCCCAACTTTGGCATAACATTGCTTTGTGGTTACTACTTAAAATATTTTTGCACAATATTTTTCAGTCCGTCAGTGTTTAAAGGCTTGGAAATATAATCGTTGCAGCCAGCTTCCAAAGCTTTTTCCCTTTCGTGGAGCATAGCATAAGCAGTTTGGGCAATAATAATAACATTGGTATTGAACTGCCTTATGGCGCGGGTGGCCTCGTAACCATCTAAGCCCGGCATTTTTACATCCATCATTATAAGGTCAATATCTGCATTTTGGCGGCAGCTTTCAACGGCATCATTGCCATTGGTAACTTTCAGCATTTCTTTTCCATAATCCTTTAAGGCAATGTTTATTAAAACACCAGAAGTGTAATCGTCCTCGGCAATAAGTATCTTGAGGTTTCGGCGATGGGTGTCAGTTGTTTGCTGTTGTTCAACTACCGTATTTTCGATATGTACCGGATTGTAAGGGATTGAAAAATAAAATGTTGAACCTACACCTTCTTCGCTTTCTACCCAAATTTCACCGCCCAACATTTCGACATACGCCTTGGAGATTGACAAGCCTAAACCTGCACCTTGAAATGCCCTTGTGTCGGCAATATCAGCCTGCACGAAGCGGTCGAAAATGGCTTTTTGCCTGTCGGCAGGGATGCCAATGCCTGTATCGTTTACATAAAAAACAAGTTTCTGGGAGTTGGATTCGCGATTAGACGACTCAACGACTTCATGGCCGAACGACTCCACGACTCCACGATTAGACGGCTCAACCATCTCTTTCAGTTTGTAACCAAATTCTATTGATCCTGAATCGGTGAACTTTATGGCATTTTTAACAAGGTTTGTCAATATGGCATACAGTTTTTCCTTATCAATGTTAACTATTGCCTGCTTGCCCGAAAGCCCGTTGTGGCTCGAAAATGCCAAGCCCTCGTTTTGGGCCGTTTGCTTGAAAAATGTATAGATGAATGAGGTTTGCTCATTAATGTCCGATTCGGTGTTGCTAACTTCTATAAGCCCGGCTTCAATTTTCGAAATATCAACTAAATCGTTGATTATATTCAGCATACGGATGCCGCTAATTTTAATGATTTCAATATACTCCTGTTGTTCCGCTATGGTGGTCGCGGGGTTTTTAAGCAATTCGGCAAAGCCTAAAATACCGTTCATCGGGGTTCGGATTTCGTGGCTCATATTGGTAAGGAAAGCCGTTTTTAGTTTG
>CAJAXK010000484.1 GCA_903946925.1 uncultured Bacteroidales bacterium
CATATTGTCAAGCCTTGTTTTGCGGGTGTTTACCGAGGTGTACAGATGTGTAAAATTTATATAAAGCCTTGACTTTTGGTCCTTTGTGTCAAGACAAAGGACAAAAAAAATAAATCTTGTAGCAAATTTTTGTTTTATAGCGCCTCAAAATAAGAATTAGCCTCATTTTGTATTTCAAAGCAACACTCATATTGTTTTTTGTAATTTTGACTTTTTATAAAACATGGAAAACCTTACTGAAAGCGAACTTACACTATTTACAAAATACAAAATCACTTCCGCCGAAACCGATATGTTTGCCCGTATCCGTGCCGGGGCTTTCGTAAACCTGCTCATACAATCGGCAATTGGCTCGGCCGAAAACCTGGGTTTCGGTTTTAAAGGATTAAAGGAGCAACAACTTTTCTGGGTACTAAGCCGCCTGACCATCGAAATTTACAAGCCAATTTACTGGCATCAGGATATGGAAGTGGAAACCTGGCCCAAAACAGTGGAAGGGCTGCTTTATATCCGCGATTTTGTGGTCCGCGACAAGGATAAGCAAATAATTGCAAGGGCAACTTCGGGATGGCTTGCCATTGATACCGAGAGAAAAAAACCAAAAAATATTGATGGAATACAGGCCGAAATGTTTGTGCACCTGAAAGGGAAATGTGCCATGGCCGAGGCTCCCGAAAAACTTCCACCAACCACCGATGGCGAAGTGTTTACGGTAAATTCGAGTTACTTCGATTACGACCTGAACCGCCATGTAACTTCCACACGTTATATTGATTGGATGATGGATGTTTTACCGATTGATTTTCACAAGAATCATTTCCCTAAAAAGATTTCGGTCAATTTTATGAAGGAAACCCTACCGGGCGATTCCATTACCATAAAACGGAGCAAAACTACCGATTCGCAATTCAGTTTCGAGGGGTTCAATATGCAGCATAATACAGTGGCATTTAGGGGAAAAATCGAGTTCTGATTTTTTTTCTGCTTGTCCCAAAAGCATACCTCTTTCAATCCCTTACTTGTACAAGCCAGAAAAGTGAAAGGGCGTTGAAGCCAAACCCCTCCAATTTTTATTGCCAAATATTCGGCAAAATCCCATTTTTCGATACTATTTTTGCTTCTCCACACCCTTTCCCCCTTCACTATTTGGAATCCTTTTAAATATTTGGTTGCCAATGTATTTAAACTTTGTATTGTTGTATCTTTGATATGTCAAAGTTTGGCAACGCGTATCGTTTCCACGTTTTTCTTCCCTAAATTTTTACTTGGCAAACTATCCTTTTTCCTATTCTGAATATATATCTAATTATAAATCAGGTGAATGAATAGTAGGTGATCAGTACTTTAAACAAACACATCGATGAGCCACGAGCACAAATCCAAAGCAGAACTCATTATTGAGTTACAGGAATTACAGCAAGCATATCATTTGTTAAAAGAAAAAACCGAAATGGGTTTGCCCAACCAAAAGCAAACTGAAGCGGCGGTGAAAGCTGGTGAAGAACGGTTCGAGCTTTTATTTAACAAAGCCCCGCTTGGCTATCAATCCCTCGATTTCGATGGCTACTTTATTGAAGTAAACCAGCAATGGCTCGATACCCTTGGCTACGAACGCGAGGAAGTTATCGGCAAGTGGTTTGGCGACTTCCTTACCCCGGCCTTTCAGGAAGGTTTTCGAAAGAGGTTCCCAATTTTTAAGGAACAAGGCAAAATCCACAGCGAGTTTGAAATGGTGCATAAAAACGGAACGGTTCTGTTTATTGCTTTTGATGGCAGGATAGGGTACGACAACAAAGGCGATTTCATGCAAACCCATTGCATTTTGCAGGACATCACCAGCCAAAAGCAGGCCGAAAAAGAATTGCTCAAAAGCCAAATGTTGCTTCACGCTATGGAAAAAGCAGCCAAAATTGGTGGTTGGGAATTTGATGTTGAAACAATGGTACAAACCTGGACTGATGAGGTATTTCATATTCTTGAAATTGACACCACACTTGGCGCACCCGATGTTCCTTCAGGGATTGGTTTTATTGCCCCCGAATATCAACCCATGGCACTGCTTGGCATACAACGTGCCATCGAATTTGGCGAACCGTATAATCAGGAATGGGAAGTTATTACTGCCAAAGGCAATAAACGTTGGATTAATGCTATTGCAACACCACACCTGGAAAACGGGAAAACAAAGTTTGTTTCAGGTTCCTTTCAGGATATTACCGATCGCAGACAAGCAGAAACAGCATTAAGGGAAAGCGAAGAAAACCTTTCCACCACCCTTCATTCCATTGGCGACGGCGTAATTTCGACCGATGTTGACGGATTAGTGGTACAAATGAATCCGGTTGCCGAAAAACTGTGTGGCTGGCCCTTGGCCGAAGCAAAAGGCAAGCCTTTAACCGAGGTTTTTAAAATTATAAATGCCGAAACCCGCCAAACCGTTGCCGACCCGGTTAAAATTGTTTTGGAAAAAGGTGAAATTGTTGGGCTTGCCAACCACACAGTTTTGGTTTCCCAAAACGGAACCGAATACCAGATTTCCGACAGTGCGGCACCCATCAGAAACAAAAAAGGGGATATTACAGGGGTGGTTTTGGTTTTTTCGGATGTAACTGCCATGTATGAAACACAAAAACAGATAAAAGAAAGTGAAGAAAGATTCCGCAGTTTGTTAGGCAATTTGGAAGCTGGCATTGTTGTTCATGCAGCCGACACCTCAATTGTGCTGAATAATGGGCGGGCCGCGGAATTGTTGGGTTTAACCGACGATCAAATGAAAGGCAAGGTTGCCATTGACCCTGCTTGGAAATTTGTCCATGAGGATAACAGGGCTTTTACCCTCGACGAATATCCCGTTAACAGGATTGTTAAAAGCAAGAAACCTTTAAGAAATCAAATCCTGGGCATACAACACCCTGGTAAAAACAACATTGTTTGGGTAACGGTAAATGGCTTCCCTGTACTGGATGCCAAAGGCGGAATAGCCGAAATAGTGATCAGTTTTATTGATATCACCGAGCGAAAACTTGCAGATGAAAGTTTAAAATTAAGTAATGAACGCTATCGGTTTGCGCTGGAAGTTACAGGTCAAATAGGCTGGTCAACCCCGCCTGACGGAGTTGTGGAAGATATGCCGATGTGGCGGCAATACAGCGGACAAAGCCTGGAAGAAGTTGTGGGTTGGAAATGGCTGGATGCTGTACACTCTGACGATCGCGATTCTGCATTTAAAGCATGGAGCACTGCTGCCGCCGAAAAATGTAATTATTTTACCGAATATCGCATCCGCCGTGCCGATGGTGTGTATCGTAATTTTATGGTACGCGGCATCCCACTTTTAAATGCCGACGGATCGTGCAAAGAATGGGTAGGAACGTGCATTGATATCACAGAACGAAAACAAGCCGAACATTTACTCCAGGAAAAAACTATAGAAATTGAAGCCCAAAATGAAGAATACCAGCAGATAAATGAAGAACTTAATCAAACAAATCAGGAATTAATATTTGCCAAAGAACGGGCCGAAGAAAGCGAAAGGTTGCTATCCAAAATTGCTGAGAACTACCCCAATTCATTTATTTCAGTAATCGAAAAGGATTTGACGGTTGGTTTTTCGGGAGGACAGGAGTTTAAAAGACAGAATCTGAATCCCAACGATTTTGTGGGCTTAACCCTTGAACAGGTTTTTGGAGAGTTCACGCCAATAGTAAGAGAAAACTATTTAAAAACATTTGATGGGCAAGAAACTTCCTTTGAACTTTTTATCAATAATCAATATCAACTTTACAAAACGGTTCCATTATTTGACGAGAAAAACCAAATCACCCGGATTTTGTCTGTTGTCGAAAATATTACCGAGCGCAAGCAGATAGAAAAAGCCCTTACACTAACACGCATTAGTATAGATTCTGCTTCGGATTCCCTTTACTGGATGAAACCAGATGGAACGATAGTAGATGTGAATGAAGCGGCTTGTCGATTACTCGGCTATACACGCGAAGAAATCCTTCATTTGTCGGTTTCGGATGTGGATGCACACCACAACGCAGAAGTTTGGGCGCAGCATTTTCCGAAACTTCGGAAGCATTGCACCTTAAAGTTTGAATCGGAGCAACGGGCAAAAGATGGACGGTTGATACCGGTCGAAATTGTTGCAAATTATATTCGACAAGGTGATGAAGAATATAATTGCGCATTCGTTCGCGACATCACCGAACGAAAGCGGTTGGAAGGTGTGCATGCTTTTCTGAGCACTTCCGGGTACTCTGGTTCCGACAAAACTTTCTTTGAATCGCTTGCGAAATACTTAGCCGAAATACTTGATTCGGAATACGTGTGCATCGACAAACTCGAAGGCGATGGGCTTACCGCCCAAACGATTGCCATTTATAACGAGGGCAAATTTGAGCCAAACGTTAGCTACACGCTCAAACAAACCCCTTGCGGCGATGTGGTAGGTAAAAATATTTGTTGCTTTCCCGAAAATGTGTGCCAGTTATTCCCTCACGACCAAGCACTTCAGGAGTTGAAGGCACATAGCTATATTGGCACAACGCTTTGGAGTTTTGATGGAAAACCCATCGGGCTGATTGCTATTATCGGGCAAAAACCTTTGAAAAATGCAGCTTTTGCCGAAAATGTTTTAAAACTGGTGGCTATTCGCGCCGCAGGCGAACTGGAACGCATACAGACCGGGGATGGATTAAAAATGGCCAAATTAAAAGCCGAAGAAAGCGAAGCATTTTTCCGCAGTATTTTCGAAAATTCCCCGGTTGGCAAATCAATCACGGGCATTGATGGCTCGCTAAAAACGAATAAGTCATTTAGCGATATGCTGGGTTATACATTCGAAGAATTTCAGACCAAAAATTTAACCGACATTACTCATCCTGATGATATTCAAAAAACAAAAGAGGTTATTGAAGCATTATTAACAGGTAAAGAATCGGTAATCCGATTTGAAAAAAAACACATCCATAAAAACGGATCGGTTGTTTTTTCGGAAGTGGTAACTACATTGCAGAAAAACAGGGATGGAAAGCCTTTATTTTTTATTACATCCGTTCAGGATATTACCGAGCGAAAACAATCAGAAAAAGTATTAAAGGAAAGTGAAGAGCGTTTCAAAAACATGTTTGAGCGGCATAGTTCCATTATGTTGCTCATCGAACCGGAATCGGGCAGGATAATTGGAGCTAATGAAGCATCTGCCAGTTTTTATGGTTACAGCAAGTCAAAACTGCTTACCATGCGGATTGACGAAATCAACACGCTTTCGCCCGAACAGGTAAAAATGGAACGGGAACTTGCGGTACACGAAGAGAGGACTTATTTTGTATTCCCACACAAGTTGGCCAGCGGCGAAGTACGCACGGTTGAAGTACATTCGTCGCCAATCGTTTTTCAGGACCAGAAAATCCTTTTCTCCATTATACACGACATAACCGAAAGGAAAAAGGCTGAAGAAGTTTCGAAAAAAGAGCAAGCCCTTAGCAATGCCATTATCGAAAGTATCCCCGGTACTTTTTATATGCTCGATGAAACCGGACAGTATGTGCGATGGAATGCCTATCAGCGCGATGAAATAGTTGGCAAACCAGACGAGCTCGTCGGTAGAACCAACGCATTAGACACCATTCATCCTAACGACCGCGATTTGATCCAATCGAAAATAGCAAACGTTTTAGCAAACGGTGTGGTTGAGAACGTAGAAAGCAGAGTTCTGCTTCGTGGTGGGCCGGCATCCAGATGGCTGGTGATGACTGGCAGTCGAATGTTGATTGACGGCCATCCATTTCTTGTCGGCATCGGTATCGACATCACTGAGCGCAAGCTGGCAGAAGAAAAATTGAAAGAAAGCGAATTGAAGTATCGTTCACTAATCGAAAATACGAGTGATGCCATTTTTTGTGTGGATGAAAAGGGGGAATATAAATTTACGAATAATCTGTTTGCGTCAACTTTTGGAAAATCCCCTGATGATTTTGTAGGTAAAACTTTTTGGGATATTTATGATAAACAGCATGCCGATTACCGCTACGAAACAGTAAAGCGTGTATTTCTGACAGGCAAAAGCGAAAATATTGAGGTTGAAGTTCCTTTACCGGATAAAACTTTATATTTTCTTGCCTCATCAAATCCTATTAAAGATGAAACAGGCAAAGTAATTTTAAATCTGACCCATGCTACCGACATTACAAAAATTAAAATGGCCGAGCATGAATTACAATTGGCCAAGGAAATTGCCGATGTGAATACCGCTAACATTACAGCAATTATCGAAGGCACGGCAGACAGCATTTGGGCATTCAACAAACAATTTGAAATCGTATATATCAACCAGGTTTTTAAACGGGAGTTTTACCAAACTTTTGGTATTTGGCTCGAACCCGGAACCAGCATTGTCAACTCCTTGCCTGAAGCCATCCGCCCGTTTTGGAAACAACGCTACGACAGGGTTTTAAACAATGAGCAATTCACTATAGAGGATGCTGTTGATACGGGAAACGGGTTTCTTTACATCCAGGTAACTTTCAACCCTATTATTAAAAAAGGACAGGTAATTGGCGGATCGTGCTTTGGTAGCAACATTACTTCTCGTAAACTTGCAGAAATAGAACTCATTAAAGCAAAAGCCCAGGCCGAAGAAAGCGACCGCCTCAAATCGGCTTTTCTCGCCAATATGAGCCACGAAATCCGTACGCCTATGAACGGCATACTCGGGTTTGCCGAAATACTCAAAGACCCTGAATTGTCGGGCGACCAGCAGCAGGAATACATCAAAATTATTGAAAAAAGCGGGAACCGTATGCTCAACATCATCAACGATATAGTTGATATTTCAAAAATAGAAGCAGGGCTTATGAAACTCGATATCAGGGATTCCAATATCAACGAGCAGATCGAATACATCTACACTTTCTTCAAGCCCGAAGTGGAAGCCAAAGGGATGAAACTTTCGTTTAAAACCATACTTTCGGCCAGGGAAGCTACCATTTTAACCGACCGCGAAAAAGTGTATGCAATCCTTACCAACCTTGTGAAAAATGCCATAAAATACAGTAAACAAGGTTCCATCGAATTGGGATATAAAATTGTAGAGACACAATGCATTGCGTCTTTACAATTTTATGTAAAAGATACCGGTATCGGCATTCCGCGCAACCGTCAGGAAGCTATTTTCGAACGTTTTATACAAGCCGACATTACCGACAAAATGGCCAGGCAGGGAGCAGGTTTGGGCTTGGCAATCACAAAATCGTACGTCGAAATGTTGGGCGGTAAAATTTGGGTCGAAAGCCAGGAAGGCGAAGGTTCAACGTTCTATTTTACATTACCTTACAACTATAAAGCCGAATCGGATGGTTTTGCACAATCCTCAGTTTCGTCCACTGAAAAATACAATTGGGCAAAAAAACTAAAAATACTGATTGCTGAAGATGATCAGACCTCCGAGATGCTTATTTCGATTATGGTAAATACCTTCGGCAGGGAAATCCTTAGAGTTGTAACCGGAACCGATGCTGTTGAATCCTGTCGAAACAACCCCGATATCGACCTGATATTGATGGATATTCAAATGCCGGTGATGGGCGGTTACGAGGCTACGCGGCAAATACGAGGGTTTAATAAAAATGTGGTTATCATTGCCCAAACAGCTTATGGTTTGTCGGGCGACCGCGAAAAGGCGATAGATGCAGGCTGCAACGATTACATTTCGAAACCAATAAACAAAATAGACCTGTTGGCTTTGATACAAAAGTATTTCGGTAAATGATCAAATCCAGAAGTTATGTATCTAAAAAAAGAACTTTATTCGAAAATACAGTCTGATGAAAACATTTTTGATTTTATTCAGGATAGTGCCTTAGATGGTTTATGGTATTGGGATCTCGAAAATCCGGAAAACGAATGGATGAATGCCCGATTCTGGACAGTATTGGGCTATAATCCCGATGAAATGCCGCATAAATCCGCTGCATGGCAAGGCATTATCAATCAGGATGATTTAAAAATCGCATCCGACAACTTTATTAGGCACTGTGAGAACCCAAACCATCCTTACGACCAAATTGTAAGATATACCCATAAAAATGGTTCAACAGTATGGATACGTTGCAGGGGTATGGCCATTCGCGATAATACCGGAAGACCCATCAGGATGTTGGGTGCCCATCAGGATGTAACCGAATTGAAAAAAAGGGAAGAAGAGCTAAACAAAGCCAAAGAAAGAATTGAAGAAAGTGAACTTACATTTAGAAAACTTTTCGAAGATTCTGCTGATGCCATATTGCTTATTGACGGCAGTGGTGTATTTGTAGAGTGCAATCAAGCCGCTCTGAACCTTTTACAAATGCCTCGCGAACAATTCTTATTGATGACCCCAATAACTACTTCGCCGGAATTTCAGCCGAATGGGCGCAAATCGGAAGAAGCAGCACTTGAAATGATTGAACTTGCCTATAAAAATGGGCAACATCGTTTCGATTGGGCACATATCAACACAAAGGGCGAAGAGTTTATCGTTGAAGTGTCTCTTATGCCAATTGTACTAAAAGGGCAGGCAATGCTTCATACTGCATGGCGCGACATAACAGCCCGCAAGCAGGCAGAGGAAGCATTGCGCAAAAGCGAAGCGATAAAAAACACCATGGTTTCAAACATTGGCGATGTGATAGTTATTATCGACCAAAATGGGATAAATCAATACAAAAGCCCGAATATTACCAAATTGTTCGGTTGGAAACCCGAAGAACTCATTGGTAAAAATACCTGGGACAATGTCCACCCCGACGATAAGGAAGCAGGCCAAAAATTTATTGGCACAATTGCAGCCGTACCCAACGCTACCGGATCAACCGAAGTGCGGTACAAACGCAAAGACGGCGAATATGTATGGATAGAAATTAGCGTAATAAATCTCTTGCACGACAAGGATATACAAGGGATATTGGGAAACTACCGTGATATTACAGAGCGCAGGCAGGTGGAAAAAGCTTTAGAAAAGCGGCTTGTGGCACTTACCCAACCACTGGATAACCCCAAAGGAATTGATTTTGAGGATTTATTTAACCTCACCGATATCCAACGCTTACAGGATGAATTTGCCCAAGCAACCAATGTGGCATCAATCATCACCAAGCCCGACGGAACCCCCATCACAGCACCTTCCAACTTCACCCGTTTATGCAGCGAAATAATTCGTAAAACCGAGATCGGGTGTGCCAATTGTTTCAAGTCTGATGCTGCAATTGGGCGGCCAAAACCCGAAGGAGCAACTTTGCAGCCTTGCCTGAGCGGCGGGCTTTTGGATGCCGGGGCTGCCATACTTGTGGGTAACCGCCATATAGCCAACTGGATGATAGGACAGGTCCGCAACGAAGAGCAAAGCGAAGAAAAGATACGGGATTATGCCGCGCAAATCGGAGCCAATGAGGACGATGCGGCAGCAGCATTTCGGGACGTGCCTTTTATGTCGCGCAAGCAGTTTGAGCAGGTATCCAACACCCTATTCACTCTTGCCAACCTATTTTCGAATACAGCTTATCAGAATGTGCAGCAAGCAAGGTTCATCTCCGATCGCATGCAGGCAGAAAAAGAATTGATAAAAGCCAAAGAACATGCCGAAAACAACAACCGGATAAATGAAGAAAGATTGAAATTGATCCAATTCTCCGAAAATCATACTATTGATGAATTTCTCGAAGAAACCCTAAATTCGGCAGAAATAATAAGCCACAGCAAAATAGGATTTGTTCACTTTGTTGAACAAGACCAAACCAATTTATTGTTACAAAATTGGTCAACCGGCACAAAGCAATACTATTGTAATGCAAAAGGTATGGGTTTTCATTATCCAATTGATAAAGCAGGTGTTTGGGTAGATTGCGTAACTGAGCGCAAACCTGTAATACACAACAATTATGAAGCATTAAAACACAAAAAAGGTTTACCCGAAGGCCATGCCGCGCTAATCAGGGAATTAGTTGTCCCTATTATTTATAATGGTAACGTAAAAGCAATTTTTGGCATTGGCAACAAGGAAACCGATTATAATCAAATTGATGTTGAAAATATTTCTTTGTTAGCCTATTTGGCTTGGGAGATAGTTGAAAAGAAAAAGATAAGTGAAGCACTTGTTGTTGCCAAAGAAAAGGCCGAAGAAAGCGACCGCCTTAAATCTGCTTTCCTTACCAATATGAGCCACGAAATCCGTACGCCAATGAACGGCATACTTGGTTTTGCCGAAATACTCAAAGATCCAGAGTTGTCGGGCGACCAGCAACAAGAATACATCAAAATTATTGAAAAGAGCGGGAAGCGGATGCTCAACATCATCAACGATATTGTTGATATTTCCAAAATCGAGGCAGGGCTCATGAAACCCGACTTAAAGGAGTCGAATATTAACGAGCAAATAGAATACATTTACACTTTCTTCAAGCCCGAGGTGGAAGCAAAAGGGATGAAACTTTCGTTTAAAACCACCTTGTCGGCTAAGGAAGCCACCATTTTAACCGACCGCGAAAAAGTGTATGCCATCCTTACCAACCTTGTGAAAAATGCCATAAAATACAGTAAACAAGGCTCTATCTAATTGGGATATAAAATTGTAGAGACGCAATGCATTGCGTCTTTACAATTTTATGTAAAAGATACCGGCATTGGCATTCCACTTAACCGGCAGGAAGCTATTTTTGAGCGTTTTATCCAGGCTGATA
>CAJAXK010000485.1 GCA_903946925.1 uncultured Bacteroidales bacterium
GCTGGCCAGTGTAAACTCGAAAGCATCCCCTGCTTTCAACGCGTTGAGGTATTCCTCGAATTTTGGCAGCATTTGTCCATTTCCGTAAAGGAAAACCAATGGGTCGCCAGCTCTGGTTTCTTCAATAATTTCACCATTTGCATCATCGCGTTTCAGTATATAACTGAGGGAAACTACCGTGTTTTTTGTGATTTGCATCCGTTAAGATTTAGTTGTTTAGAAATTGATTTATGTTGGAAAGCTTTTTGTTGGTTGATGGTTATTGGTTATTGGTTATTGGTTATTGGTTATTGGTTATTGGTTATTGGTTATTGGCAATCAGCAATCTGCAATCCGCAATCCCTTCTTATTCCCCAATCTCAATCCCCGTAGAATCAACACTTTCGACCAAAGTATCCACTTTTGGAAGTATTGTGTGGCAACCATATTCCTTGCTAATTTTGATCGTTGGCTTTGGGAATTTTTGTCTGTATTCTTTTAAACTTTCGTCTTTAAGCATTTTTGCCATAAATTTCCCGAAAACCGGCTGCGCTGTCCGTAACCCTTCACCAATGTGCGACGATTTAAAATGTATGGCCCTATCATCGTTCCCAACCCAGCAACCTGCAACAAGTCCGGGAGTTACACCAATAAACCAACCATCGGTATAATCTGACGAGGTTCCGGTTTTTCCGCCAAACTCAGTGCCATACCTAAAAATATCGTATTCAAACAACCCTTGGGTTGTGCCACCAGGTTCGGTAAGTCCCGACCTCAACAAGATGCTCATCAGGAAAGCTGTTTCAGGCGATAGAACCTGTTTTTTCTGTGGGGTTGCTTCGTAAATTATATTGCCATTGCGGTCTTCGATACGGGTTACAAGCAACGGTTTTACAAGCGATCCATCATTAACAAAGGTGCAATATGCATTAACAATTTCGGCAAGTGTTACATCGCTCGACCCCAGGCATATAGATGGAACCATCGCCAAATCCGATTTTATCCCAAGTTTATGCGCATACTCTATTACTTTTTCCCAACCAATTTTTTGAGCCAATTGAACCGCAACCGAGTTCACCGATCGCGCAAATGCATGTTTCAACGTCATACTGCCAGCATGGCTGCGGTCCACATTTTTCGGGATCCATTCTTTATCTTCACCATTCTCCTTGTATTTTATCGAAACCGGCTGGTCCGTTATCAGATCGCAAGGGCCAAAACCCTGGTCGAATGCAGCAGCATAAACAAAAGCTTTGAACAGTGACCCCGGCTGCCGTTTTGACTGGCTTACATGATCGTATTTGAAATATTTATAATTAATTCCCCCAACCCATGCCTTGATATTTCCGGTGTTGGGTTCCATTGCCATAAAACCAGTTTGGAAAAATTTCTGGTAATATTTCAGCGAATCAAGAGTTGACATAGTTGTATCGCGTTCGCCACTAAAGGTAAACACCTTCATGCTATGTTTAACACTCAAACTTAGGCGGATGCTATCGCTGTTTTCGCCAAAGCGTTTCACAAGGCTTTTATACTCGGGTAAATCGGCAGCTTTTTTCAAAAAGTATTCTGGAACATCTTTTCCATTTTCATCTTTCCATGGAACAACGGCCTGGCTCCCAGCTTGATTAAAAATCCGCTGCAGGCTTTTCATGTGTTCTGCCACTGCATCTTCAGCATATTTCTGCATCCGCGAATCTATTGTGGTATAAATCTTTAAGCCGTCTGTCCACACATCGTTCCCTGTTTCTTTGCTCCACGCCTGCAAATCCCTTACAATGGCATCGCGCAAATAAGTCATATTGCCTTTCGAGAAACTCTTTCGCTGAAATTTCAGTTTTAACGGTAGTTCAATCAGCGAATCTTTTTCGGTTTGGCCGATAAAACCATATTTTTCGAGTTGGCTGATAACCTGGTTTCTGCGCGACATTGAACGGACCGGATTTGCCACAGGACTATAAGACGAAGGCGCTTTTAACAAACCTACCAACACAGCCGATTCGTTATAAGTGAGTTGAGCTGGTTTTTTGCTAAAGAATGTTGACGCTGCAGAATTTATCCCATAAGCATGGCTACCAAAATCAACCGTATTGAAGTACATGATAATAATATCTTGCTTGGAATAATACATTTCGATTTTCACCGAATTTATCCATTCTTTCGCTTTACTTATTAAAGTAGAAATACCTGGTATATAACCAAATAGCCCTGTAGAATAATCTTTTCGGGTTTTAAAAAGATTCTTTACCAGTTGCTGTGTAATGGTGCTTCCGCCTCTTCTGTCGCCTTGCAATACCGACCACAATGCGGCAAAAGTGGCTTTAATATCAACCCCGTGATGCTGGTAAAACCTGACATCTTCTGTTGCTATCAATGTATTGATAAGGTTTTGCGGCAAATCTTCGTAAACGGCAGGCGTTCGATTTTCGGTATAAAGCGTGCTTATTTGTTTCCCATCGGCTGAAAATATTTCGGATGTAAGGCTTATATCAGGGTTTTTTAACTCACTTATATTAGGTGACCTGCCAAAAAGCCACAAAAAATTAATGTCAATTGCCAAGGTCAACAACAAGAAAAAGGCAAGGCCATAAATGCCTAACAACAGCATTTTCATCCAAATGGTTGCTTCGCGCGGTATGCGCACCCAATCCTGGATAAAGTACTTGGTTTTATAAAACCAACGCAATAAAATTTCGAGCACACGGCCAACTATCCCTTTAAGGCCCTTGTCGTCCAAACCCCTTATTTTCTTATCCTTATTTTTGGAAATCATAATCCCACTTGGCTATTTTCGTGTGTAAAGGGCAATTGATTCCAGATTTCCTGATTTTTCATGCAAATTTATAATCATTTTCTGTTGATTTTTTTATTTGATGTTTTCAATCAATGGCAAAACAATTTAAAAGTATCCATTTAATTTGGCAACACTTTTATTAAAACCGAATTGATCCTCGTTTATGTCATTATCCGAAAAAGGGAATCGTTTAATTGGTTTCAGGAAACACGACAGCAAAAATACTCCATTTTTGTTTTAAATTTTGGTACAGACAAATTTCGGCGCTATTTTACTCCTTTTCAACTTCAACTGACTGAATTGCCGCAAGCCGCTGTAAAAGTGCAGGATGTGAATAATGCACAAAAACGTACCATGGATGTGGGGTGAGGTTACTAAGGTTTTTTACCGAAAGCCGTTTTAAAGCTTCCTGTAATGCTCCAGGTTTTGAAATGCTTAATGCAAAGCGGTCGGCTTCATACTCATGGTTTCTCGACATACCGTTGAGAACTATTCCCAAAACTGTTGAAAAAGGACTGTATAATATCCCAAACGCGACCACAGCAAGATGGAACGACTGCACCGAAGCCCCTAAGGCAAAAGCCAACAATGGGCTTTTGAGCAAAAGTGATAACACAAAAAGCAAAACTCCAGTTTGCATTATCCCCGACAGCAATCCTTTCAGTACATGCTTCTTCTTATAATGTCCAATTTCGTGCGCAAGTATGGCAGTTAATTCGTCAACACTATGATCGTTAATTAAAGTATCAAATAGCACAATACTTTTTTTTCGTCCAAAACCACTGAAATAGGCATTCCCGTGGGTGCTGCGCTTTGAACCATCCATTATACTGATGTCCTTGAGGTTGAAATTTGTTTTTCGGGCAACTTGTTCAATGGAATCGCGAAGCTCGCCTTTTGGAAGTGGCTCAAGTTTGTTAAACAACGGCACCAAAAGTGTTGTGTAAAAATAGCTTAAGAAAAGCGTGAATATGGAAATGCTAATCCAGGCTAAAACCCAAAACCAAGCCCCCGACCGTTCGTAAATAAATACAATAAGGGAAAGCACGCCCCCACCGACTATTGCTGCCAACAACCAGCCTTTAAGTTTGTCGTAAATAAAAGTTTTAGCGGATGTTTTGTTGAACCCATACCGTGCTTCGATTACAAAAGTGTGATAAATATCGAAAGGGATGTTCATTAAATCGGAAACAAAACCCAATATCCCGAAAAACAACAATGCCTGAACAATAGCCAAAGCCGAATAACCCCTTACAAGTGCATCAACCCAAGCAAAGCCTGAAAACCAAAGCATTGACATAGCAACAAAAAAAGACAAGGTTTCCGAAAGCAGTTCAAACCTGTAATTATCACGTTCGTAATCCTGTTGTTTGCTATAGGTTTGTTGGTCGTAAAAGCCTCGTAAAGAATGTGGCAAGATGTTACTTCGGGTAGTAGTGTTCAGGTAGCCGATCCACTGCTCGAAAACAAAACTTGCAATGGCGATAAAAATTATGATGACAAAAAGGGCGTTTGGGGTCATTTAAGTTTTTAGAAGTTGTGGGTTACAAGTTAGGTTTTTGTGTTAATGGTTAATGGTGCTTGATTGCAATCGGTTATTCATTGTAAATTCATTGTCCATTGCTGCTAATAGCTGCCGTTCCGTTTCCGGATAAACCATTCGGCCGAAAGAAGCCCAATCAATAAAAGCAGGTATGGCAAAAGGCTTACCAGATCGGTATAGCGTTTTTGTGCATAAGCAATTGTTTTCAAATCATCGCGCGAAGCAAGAAGTTGCTCAATTTTATCCATTTGTGTAGGATAAACCATTTCGCCTTTGTGCCGTTTAGCCATATTGTTCAGGAGCAAGTGGTTGGCAACAGTGTTTAGCGATTCGACATTGAGTGAAATTACGGAAAACACACCAGTTTTTTGGAAGGATTTACCCCCAAATGAGGTATTGGCTTTGTACGAATAATCGCCAGGCGGAAGGCTCCCTGCATTGAGATAATACGAATTGGATGTACGCGAAAAGGCAAAAGGGAAACTCTTTTTATTTCCATCAGTGATAGCCATACTAACATCAGGATCGTTAACAAGCTGATAACTATCATTATATAGTTCAGCATCAATTTCAATGGATTCATTTTCAGGAATATTGTTTTTCAAAACAACCCGAAACTGGCTTTTATCATCCTTTACGGCCAGATATTGCACTATTTTCGAAAACAATTCATCAAAAGCCTGCTGATTCCCAACTTTGGCATAATTTGCCATCCGCCAGCGCCAAATTCCTTCACCAACAATGGTTGCTGATTTCCGGTCAACGCCCTGGTTAAATAATATCATTGGGATTTTTGTGCCCACATTTCCAATTTTTTGGTACAATAAAATCTGTGAGGCAGTCCCTGGCTTATACTGGCTAAACGGAACATGTAAGGGTGGGAAATCGGGGATTACCTGTTGGATTTCGTTACCAAGTGCGAACAAGGTGAAATCGGGGTTTAAAATTCCGGTTGCATCGTTAAAACTGCCTACCGATTGAGGTATCATCAATCCCGCCATTAGGTTGTTGTAGGCTGGAATATTAGATTGTGCGCCCAAAATATACAAAATAGGGACTGATGAGTTTTTCAATTGGCTTGTAACCTGAAAGCCTACATCGGTTATCGAAGGTATCTGGTGTAAAATTATAAGACTGTACGAAGCGATTGAGCCACTAAAACCACTAAGCATGAGATTATCGACGGTGTAATTTTTATTTTTTTCGATAGCTTGTTTTAAAGCAGAAATATCGGGGTGGGGCGCCGATTGAAGCAATAGGATTTTCTGCCTGCCATCAAGCACTTCAACAAAAATTTCCTGATAATTGTTAGCGGTACTTATTTCGCCTTCAACCGTCGAAACAGCAATCCTGTACCGCTGCATCCCTGGTTTTGAAGCATTGAGTTTAGTGGCGAAAGTATGTGTATATCGTTGTCCGTCGATGCTAAAACTCTCGGAATAAAGTTGTTGGTTACCCGACAAAATGGCAATTTTGCCCTGCGTGCCCGCGCATTGGTGTGCAGAAACTGTTATTTCAATAGGGAAATCGTTATCTAAAAACGCAATCCGGTTGTAATTAACCCGTGCTATGATGCGGTCTTTCTGTTGGGTAGTATCGCCTAATGCAACGGTATAAATGCTATATGGCGAATCCTCGGTAATATACAAAGGATCGGCACCTTGGTTGTAAACCCCATCACTGGCAAATATGAGTGCGGCAAGGTTCCGGTTCGAATAGCGATCTTTTATTTCACCAAAAATTTCTGCTATATCGGTTTGCTTTTCGGTAAAAGATGCGTTAAGCCCATTTGAAACCTTATCGCCAAAAGTATAGGTTTGCACGTCATACTTTTTTGATAGGTTTTTTGCGAGGTTGCTAAAACTACCTGCAAATTCATTTTTATAAAATGACGAATCTTTTCCAATGGCAATGGAGGCCGAATTGTCGAGGGCGAGTAAAACTATTGGTTTTTCGGTGTACCTAAAAGTGCTTTTAAGCAGGGGCGCAAGTAATAGAAACGCTATAAGGCTAACAGAAAAACCTCGAAGTATTGCTAATATCCTGTTGGTTAAAACGCTGAATTCATTTTCGCGCTTGCGATAATAAAGCATTACAGAATAAAGCAAGCCTGCCAGCAGACAGAGCGGCACGAACCAAATTGGATATGAAGTTATTAGCGAAAATCCCACTATCGAATACTATTTTGTGAATAACCCTGCAAAGGTCGCAAATTTTCCGCTCACCCGAGGCTTTTACCTAAAGCAAAGATGGTGTGACCAATGTTGAGTCCACTCCGAAAACCCTAAGAAATTAAAACCACGGAGATACAGAGGACACAGAGGTGCACAGAGTATTGATAATCAGCACTATAAACTTAGTGAAGCAAAGAGTTATAGCGTCTTTGTGGCGAAAAAGAGTTTTCGGAGAGTACTCAATGTTTACCTTTTCAGCTCGCTTAATACTGTGGTAGCTGCCACCTTGCCCTTTTTATCAAAAGTTTCGGTTTTTACATTGCCAACGCCCATGTTGATGTATTCAACAACGGTTGTGTTGGTTTTAAACATCATTTTTGTTTCCACATCATAAGTAAGTTTATAACAGTCGAAAGTGCCGGCTGGAACCGTAACCGATTCGTTGCCAACAACTTTTCGGTTTGTGATATTTATTATCATGTTCATTATGTTCATCCCGCCTGAACTTGCCGATATGGTAATACTGGCATTGGGTAGCGTTTCGCCTGCCGATAAAACTGAAGGGTACATCATATCCTTGCTATCAACTTTTAACTCCATGCCTTCTAATGATTCCATTGATTTTGGGTCCATAAATCCCTGCATATCCATATAAAAATTTCCATTTTCGCACCGCAGGGTGTATTCGTGTATCGAAGGTTTGCTGTTTTTCGAGTCGGTATATTCGCTTTTTACTTTGAAGTTTGTTGCCAAACCGGCTTTAACAACATCAAGGCAGGTAGTAGTGGTTGTACCGGTTACTTTTCCTTTGGCATCAAGGTTTTGATAACCGAACACATTGCCTTTCGACAAAGTAAAATAATTACAGTCCTGAGCTTGAACAAAATTGGCCATCATTAAAGCCAAGACAAAAATGGATAAAATCAGTATTCTTTTCATTATTGGGATTGGTTTATGGGTTTAGTCAACAAATATATTGATTTGTTTGGTTCAACCAATATTTATATTGATTTAACTTTTGGTAAATATGCACCTTGTGCGCAAAAACCGAAAAACAGACCATTTTAAATGATTTAGGCTGTAGGCTATTGGCTGTTAGGCTATAGGCTGTTAGGGCTTTGCTATTTACAAAATGCCTAATTTAATCCATAATATCGCATAAAAATTTGAGCACTAACACCTAAACCCCAAAACCCAACCCCTACAAATTTAACAATATTTTTTATAAGAGTAATTGTGTACTTAAATTATTTTATACCTTTGTCCGGAATTAGTCTAAATAAAAATAGAGTGACAGCAAAACGCCTAAAACTAAAATTTACAAATTTTAATAACTGTATATGAGCGAATTAATAAACAATTCGAAAAGCAGGAAAGAACTGCTAAAACACATGATTTTGCAATTGCACAGTGGCGAAGCTCCCGATGCAATCAAAAAGCAACTGACAGAACTGCTCAAAGGCATCCCTTACGACGAAGTGGTGGAGGTTGAACAGGAACTTATCAAAGAAGGCCTTCCCGTAGAGGAAGTGCTAAAACTTTGCGATATACATGCTATGGTATTAGGTGGAAATATTGACCAAACCAATGCAAAACCTATCCCTGCCGGGCATCCGGTGGATACCTTTAAGAAAGAAAACCGTGAACTGGAAAAATTGGTGTTACGGCTTAATGGTATCTACACAATTATAAAGAATGGTTTGGGCACTGTCAACAACGAAGCCATTGAAGCAAATGTTTTGGAGATGCTTTCAATTTTCAATTCCCTTACCGATGTTGACAAACACTATAAGCGCAAGGAAAACCTGCTTTTCCCGTACCTCGAAGCAAAGGGCATTACCGGGCCACCAACGGTAATGTGGGGAAAACATGACGAAACACGCGCTTTCCTAAAAAATGCAATCCAAACTTTGACAGCGTTAAAAGGCACGAACACAAAGGATTTGGTCGAAATAGTTGATTCTTTGCTAATTCCAGCATCGAAAGCCATAACCGATATGATCATGAAGGAGGAGGAAATACTTTTCCCAATGACCATGGATGAGCTGAACGAACAGGAATGGTTCGATATATTGCAGCAAACCAACGAAATTGGATATTGCCTTTTCGACCCAACCGATGAATGGGTTCCCGAAAACTTTGATACTAGCCTCCACGAAATTCAAAATCAATTTGCTGGCGGCGAGGTACGTTTGCCAAGTGGCAGTTTTTCGATAGCTGAGTTGACGCTTTTGCTAAACACTTTGCCTGTTGATATAACTTTTGTTGATAAAAACGACAAAGTAAAATTTTTCACCCAAGGCCAACACCGTATTTTTGACCGAAACAGGGCAATACTGGGCCGCGATGTGCGCATGTGCCACCCTCCGCACAGCATGCATATTGTTGATCAAATACTCAACGATTTTAAAAGCGGTAAGGAAAGCGCTGCCCCATTTTGGATTCAGATGCAAGGAAAGTTTATTTATATCATTTACCTGCCTTTGCGCGACAAGGACAATAAGTATATGGGGACTATTGAGTTTTCGCAAGACCTTACAGCTTTAAGGGCTTTAGAAGGCGAACAAAGGTTGCTCTCCTACGGGAAATAGCTAACCGAAACTTTGACAACAACCTAGTTTTTAACACCTTAAAAAACGAGTCCACTCCGACAACCCTAAAAAAAAGAAAACCACGGAGGCACGGAGGACACTGAGGTACACAGAGTATTGTTAATCAGCACTATAAACTTTGTGAAACTTAGTGATTTAGTGGCTTTGTGGCTAAAAAAGACATATCGGAGCGGACTCAAAAACAAAAAACAAAAAAATGGATACAAACAACTTGCAAGTAAAGCCATCATGGTTCAATGTTGACTCAATAGATGAAACAATGGATGCCCGCGAAATGCTAAAATCGGGCCAACACCCTTTGGCTGAAGTTATTAAACGGACGACCGACATGCAAACCGGAAAGATTTTTGAACTAATCACCCCGTTTACACCAATGCCCTTGATCGAAAAGGTTTCGGCCAATGGTTTTTTGGTTTATGTGCAACAAATTTCCGATGCAGAAGTGCATACATTTTTTATTAAAAGCAAACCACTATAAAACTAAATTTTTCAATTACTAATCAAGGGAATAGAAAGAAAAAGTCTAAAAGGAAAAAGCCTAAGCCACCTTTTGACCTTTATTTTTATTCCCCTGTTAGTTGGAATACTAACACGATAATTTGCGCACTAATTGTGACAAACTTGGCGTAAATGCAGGTACAACTGGCTTTTTGTAATAAAAACTTTATCGATCTTTTTTTGAAATTAGTGTCTATCCATAAAAGCCTAGTTTTATTTCTAATTTACGATGTACGAATTGCAGTTGACCATTATGACCCGATGAAAACAAATCGTAAATCGTACACTTCGACAAGCTCAGTGTGAAAATCGCAATTCGTACATTTTTGGTTTAACCTAGATTAAAAACAAACCCTGATTAGCTGCCATTCATCTTCAACGCCAATTATTTGTAAATGGCACTTTCTTTATCCAATCTGTGCAAATCCGCGTCAGAAAGCCGGAAACCCATAGCGCCAACATTTTCTTTCACATGTTTTTCCTTTGTTGCGCCAGGAATGGCAACCACCGTGTTTCCATGAAAATTAATCAGCCAATTCAAGGCTATTTGCGAAGGGGTTGCATTATACTTAACAGCAAGTTCTTTGATAGTAGTAATCAATGGAAGGCTTTTAGCCATACCGTTAGGTTTAAATTGAGGGCTGTATTTCCTGAAACCGATGTTTTTGAGCAATTCAGCATCATCGTGAAACTTTCCAGTTACCAAACCCTGGGCCAAAGGGGAATAGGCAATAATTGAAATGCCTAATTTTTTGGCCATATCCATCACCCCGTTTGTTTCTATCCGCCGGTCGAGGAGGTTATACCTGACCTGGTTTGAGGCAAGCTGAACGCCTTTTTTATCAAGGGTTTCCCAAGCATTTTTCATTTGTGGCGCGGAGAAATTACTAACCCCAATATTTTTGATCAATTTCTTGTCCAAAAGTTCGGCCATAGCTGCTACTTCGCTCTTTTCATTGGAAAAACCCCAAGGCTGATGCACTTGATAAAGGTCGATAGGAAAGGGCGAAAGTGCCTTAATGCGCTCATCAATAGTTTTAGGGATATTGGAAGCGAAACGGAACATAGGCCACCACTTTGTGGCAATAAGCACGTCGCCGGGCTTTTTGCCAATATTTTGCAAGGCTTTGGACAAGGCCCTTTCCGATGCTCCATTGCCATACACTTCGGCAGTATCGAACCAGTTTATCCCTCCTTCAATGGAAAGTGAAACCACTTCGTTAATAATATTGTCTTCGAGTGTTGGCCAGAATTTCCCGGCCAGGTTTTTTTGTTTACTGAACTGCCAGCAACCAAGGCCTATTTGGGTAACCATCAGCTTTGTATTGCCAAGGCTAACTTTGTTGTTAATGCTGTCCATAAGTTATTGTTATTAAATTAAATATGATTTTTGAGATTAAATAGAGCCTGACAAAAAAGTCGGTTTTAATTTTATTTACGATGTAAGAGTTACGAGTTACGAATAGAACTCGCTAAAATTAAATCGCAAATCGTACATCGCAAATCGTACATTTTAATCAAGCCAAGTAAATAGAAATAACAAACCAGGAGGTTAGAAGTTTATCCGGCTATTTGTACCTGAACTTCAGGGTCGGGAGGTTTAATTTGCTTTGTTTTCTGTTCAAACCTATATTTAATAAGATGTTTTTGCATTTCATAAAATTCACTATCCGAAACTTTTACCGATTTTTGAGTGGCATCATCGAATAAATGTGAAATCCCGGTTGCGCGGTAAAACAAATCGCGATAAATTTTCAAAATAATCCCTTCTTTTTCAAACACTATGTTGTCGAGTTTGCGCCTTCTGAATAATTTCCCAAACCGGAATTCGTCAACTTCATCGAAATCTTCGTGAAACGAATAGCCTTCGAGGGCTAAGTCGGAAATTATTTTTTTTACAGAAGCACTCTCTTTGCTTAACATTTGGTTGAGTAATACAGGCCGAAAATACAAAATTTAAAATATGTCGGGTAGGATAATACAAAAAAAACTGATCTGCATTATTTAACTATCTGAATGCTATTTAGAAAGAATTTGTTTTGTTCTTGTTCTGTTTTAAAAAGCAGTTGACAATTTTGTACTTTCCAAGGTTTATTGCCGCAATCGAGGAAAAAGAAAAACCAGTCTTTTACATTTTTTTGAGAGATTATCTGTCATGCATCAAAATTGATTTTACCATTGTTTATTATTGGGATAGTAATGCGAAATTGTTTTTCCTTTTTTTGATTAATGATTAGAATATTGGATCAGTTGCCATTATACCATCCGGATAACCAATTCCGGTTAAGGTAAGCCCCTTAGCGGGAACTGAATAGCCTGCTTCGCCCCTATTGTGGCTATTGATAATTTGCTTAAAACCGTCAACCGTAATCCTTCCTTTTCCAACATCCAGCATTGTGCCAACAATTGCACGGACCATATTGCGAAGAAAGCGATCGGCCCGTATTGTAAATTTAAGTGTATGGCCCACGCTTTCCCATTTGGCCAAGTGTATATCGCAAAAATAATTATTCACCTGGGTGTGTACCTTACTGAAACACTGAAAATTGTGCCTCCCAAGCAACAACCCACAACAAATGTCCATAGTTTCCAAATCGAGCTTGGAAGGCTCAAAATACGCATGTTGAAAATTAAAGGGATCTTTTTGCCTGATTATAAAATATTCATATTCGCGCCATAAAGCTGTAAACCGGGCGTGGGAATCAGGTGCGACTGCACAGATGCCATAAACCACAATATCTTGTGGCAGAAACCTGTTGAGTTTATAGGTAAATTGAGCCAATTCGTCAATCTGGAAAGCCAATTCCGAATCAAAATGGACAAAAAATATCCGGGCATGAACACCTGCATCGGTCCGGCCACATCCGGTAACGCCATTTTTAATGCCGGCTATTACAGATAAACCTTTTTCGATCCATTGCTGCACCGATACTGCATTTGGCTGTATTTGCCATCCTGCGTAGGCTGAGCCGTTGTATGCTAATGTTATAAAATACCGGTATGCCATTTTTCCTCCTAATTGCAAAAGTAATTTTTTTTTTTAACTATTGATTCCACTCCGATAAACTGAAAATGCAGAAACGCCACTATGACACTATGACACAAAGGTTCACCAAGCATTGTTATTCAATGCTATAAACTTAGTGAACTTAGGGAAGCGGTATCACGGACACCTAAAAACAACCAATTGTGAGTAAACTTAGAGGCTTTGTGCCCTTGTGGCTAAAAAAGACTTGTCGGAGTGTAATCAACAGTCAAATTATTCGGCTTCCCAATTTTAATATTGTCCCGCTTAAGTGGTCGAACAAACGTAATCGGGGTTTAAAAATTTATGGTAATAAGTACATATATTGGTATGTAATTATCAATTTACAAATTGATTATCATCACTTTATACTACTTTTTTAGAAACGATATAAATTACGAACCTGAACCAAAATTAAAGAAGGAATCTCATGCGGATATATATAAGATACATATCTTTGCCCATTCTATTGTGAATCAATTAACAATGTATATTAATACTAATCAATTAATTACAAACAAAGCTAAATAAAATGACAAACACAGAAGTATTAATTAAGGAACTGGTTGAAAAGCATGGCAGGACGAGAAATGCCTTGATGCCGGTTTTACAGGGAGTTGTTGCCTGTGAAAAATTCCTATCGGAAGCCGCGATGATTGCCGTAGCACGCGAATTGGATTTATCGGCTGCCGACGTTTATGGCACAGCATCGTTTTACACTTTTCTTGACACAAAGCCTCGCGGCAAAAACATTGTAAGGGTCTGTAAAACAATATCATGCCACATGCAAGGCAAAGAGGAAATTATAAAGGCAATCGAAAACCACCTTAAAGTTAAAGTAGGTGAAACTTCCCACGACAACAAGTTTACGCTTTTAACGGCCAACTGCCTCGGCTGGTGCCATAAAGGGCCGGTAATGCTTATAAATGATGAGGTATTCCCTTCCATTACTCCTGAAAAGGCAATAGCAATCATCGAAGAATTCTCAAAAAAATCCAATTAATCCGTAAGGTCGAAATCTAAGGTAACATGGAACAGAAACCATTAAAAAAAATAGATATTATTTTTGGCTGGGACGATAATTGCACACCAATACAGGTTGTGGAAAAATCAGTCAAAAAAACCCCGGAGAGCATTATCCTGGATATGATAGATTCAGGTCTTAAAGGCAGGGGTGGAGCAGGTTTTCCAACAGGGTTAAAATGGAAGTTTGCCCGTAACGAGGAAGCCGATGCAAAATATGTGGTTTGCAATGCCGACGAAGGCGAGCCTGGCACATTTAAGGATCGCGAAATCCTTGACAAGGTGCCAGAAAAGATATTTGCGGGCATGACAATCTGCGCATTTGTTGTTGGTGCCCTCGAAGGCTATATTTATGTGAGGGGCGAGTATAACTTTATGCTAAAAGCCCTACAACAAAAAATCGATCTATTCAACCAGCAGTTGCACGAATTAAAAGTTGATTTCCATATTTTCCTCCGTTCGGGCAGTGGCGCGTATGTTTGCGGCGAAGAATCGGCTTTGTTCGAGTCTATGGAAGGCAAACGTGGCGAACCCCGCAACAAACCCCCATATCCAACGGTTTCTGGTTATAACGGAAAGCCAACGGTAATTAATAATGTTGAAACCTTGGTTTATACGTCCGAAATATGCCGCATGGGTCCTGAGCAGTTCAAAGCACTTGGCACACATGATTCAAGAGGTTCAAAGGTATTTTCCGTTTCGGGCGATACCCCCATTGCCGGCATTTATGAACTGGAATTGGGAATGCCACTTAAAGATTTTGTGGATGAATTTGGCGATGGCGACACCAAAGCCATACAAGTTGGAGGGGCTTCGGGCCACTGTGTCCCACGTAAAAAGTTCAACGACACCATAATTGGTTTCGAGGGCATACCCACTGGTGGTTCTATGATGATTTTCAACTCAAGCCGCTCGATGTATAACGTGCTCCACGATTATCTCGAATTTTTTACAGAGGAATCATGTGGACAATGTACACCTTGCCGCATTGGCTGCCAGCAATTGCTTAAAGGGATTGAAGCTGTGAAAAAAGGTGAACGCCCACCTACCTATCTCGACGATTTGAAAAGATTGACCGCTACAATGAAAATTGCAGCCAAATGTGGCCTTGGGCAGTCAGTGGCCAACCCATTTACGTCAATCGTTGATAATTTCCGCGAAGAAATCATTTACTAACCGAGTTTTAAAACAAAAGATAGGAGAATACCACCATGGGTAAATATATGGTTAACCTAAAAATTAATAATACACCGGTGCAGGTGGAAGAAGGCACCACCATACTTGATGCTGCAAAACAATTGAACTTCCGCATACCCACCCTCTGCAACCATCCCGATCTTAGTGTTGCCGGTAACTGCCGTGTGTGCGTGGTCGAAGTTAAAGGGGCGCGTTTGCTTGCCGCTTCGTGTGCCACACCCGTTTCGGAAGGCATGGAAGTAAATACCAATAGCGAAAAAGTACGTATTGCACGCAAACATGTTCTCGAACTTCTGCTTTCGGAACATAACGCCGATTGCACCAAATGTTTTAAAAACGGGCATTGCGAATTGCAGCAACTCGCTTCCGAATATCGGTATGGAGATCATATTTTCATTGATTTGGTTAAAACGGGCGATAAAGTTTTAGACATCTCTTCGCCCTCAATTACAAAAGATGCAAGTAAATGCATCCGCTGCCAGCGCTGCGTAAGGACTTGCACCGAACTACAAGCCGTAAGCGCGTTGGCGGTTGTTCATAAAGGCGACCACCAAACTATATCAACTTTCCTCGGAAAACCTTTGAATGATGTAGTTTGTACAAATTGCGGACAATGTATAAACCGCTGCCCGACGGGTGCTTTGTACGAACGCAACTACATCGAAGATGTATGGCATGCAATATACGACCCTAACAAGTTTGTTGTTGTAGAAACAGCCCCGGCTACCCGTGTTGCTCTTGGCGAAGATCTTGGTATTGAAACAGGACAGCGTGTTACTGGCAAAATGGTTTCTGCATTGCGGAAGATGGGCTTTAATAAGGTTTTGGATACCGATTTTACTGCCGACCTAACCATTTTAGAAGAAGGCACCGAATTACTTACCCGCCTCAAGAAAGCTTTGGTTGACAAAGACGAAACAGTGAAGTTGCCAATGATGACATCGTGCTCACCTGGTTGGGTGAAATTCCAGGAACACATGTTCCCCGAACTTTTGGATAACCTTTCATCCTGCAAATCGCCACAACAAATGTTTGGTGCCTTGGCAAAAACCTACTATGCCGATAAAATCAATATCAAGGCAGAAAATATGGTTGTAGTTTCAATTATGCCTTGCACCGCCAAAAAATTTGAGTGCAACCGCTCCGAAATGCGCGATTCGGGGTTTAAAGACGTGGATTATGTGCTTACCACACGCGAACTTGCCATGATGATTAAGCAAGCTGGCATTGAGTTCGATAAACTTGAAGACGAATCCTACGATAGCATACTTGGCGAATCAACAGGTGCAGCCGTAATTTTCGGAACAACAGGTGGCGTTATGGAAGCTGCCTTACGAACCGCTTATGAAATTATTACCGGAGTTGAAGTTCCTTTTACCAACCTGAATATCAAGCCAGTTCGTGGTATGGAAGGAGTAAAGGAAGCAAGTATAAAAATTAAGAATACCAAACCTGAATGGAGTTTCCTCGAAGGTGTTGAGTTAAATGTGGCTGTTGCACATGGTTTGGCTAATGCAAAACAATTGATGGAAGCCGTTAATTCCGGGAAAACGAATTACCATTTCATTGAGGTTATGGGATGCCCTGGCGGATGTATTGGCGGTGGCGGACAACCAATCCCGACATCAGCTGAAATAAGGAAACGCCGTGCCGAAGCAATTTATGCCGAAGATATGGGCAAAGCTGTCCGTAAATCGCACGAAAACCCTGAAGTGGCCGAGGTTTACAAGGAATACCTAACCCATCCACTTGGACACAAATCGCATGAACTGCTGCACACCCATTACAAGGCCCGCAAACGCTATTAGCAGTATAGTTTATTCGCACAAAGCCGCCAGTTTATTGGCGGCTTTTGCGTTTTTAGTGTTTCGCCACATTGGTTCCGGCTTTCTTCAATCTATTGGAAAATAAGCTTGTTTTGCCAGCCAAATATTCAAATATCAATATGTAACCATCTGTTATTTAGACTTGTTATAAATACACTGTTATTTTAATAACAGTGTGAAATAAATAACAATACATTTGTTTATCCGGTTAATTACATTTAATTTTGCCGCTGAAATTTAACCGCTGAATATTCTTGTAACAGGTTAATATACAAGATTATAAACAACTGAACTTAGAACAGGCACAATGAAATTGAAAGAAATAGCCACCATCCTCAACGCTGAAATTGTTTGCGGGCATAGTAAACTCGACAGGGAGGTTAACGCTGTTTTTGCATCGGACTTAATGAGCGATGTACTTACCATTGATAGTGAAAAACTCCTGCTCCTCACAGGGCTTGTAAACATTCAAACCATACGGACTTCCGAAATGTCGGACATAAAAAACATCGTGTTGGTTCGCAACAAAAAGGCCAGTCCTGAAATGATTGCTTTGGCTGAAGAAAACAGGATAGTAATCATGCAATGCAGCTATTCTATGTACAAATCGTGCGGTCTATTGTTTCAAAATGGTTTAAACCCTGTATATTAAACTTAGTACAATATGCAGTTCGAGTATTCAATAGAAGCAGGTAATTTCACCAAAGCAGGTGATGCATCCAGTAGTTTTAAAAAAATCCTGAAGCAGCTCAATGTTGACCCCCAAATCATAAAACGGATAGTAGTTTCGCTTTACGAAGGCGAAGTAAATATTGTAGCACATGCCAATGGCGGCAAAGTTATCTGCGAAGTTGATCCCAGCCGCGTTTATATACAGCTTATTGATAAAGGGCCAGGAATACCGGATATTCCGAAAGCCATGCAAGCGGGATATTCCACTGCATCGGCTAAAGTTAGGGAGATGGGCTTCGGTGCGGGCATGGGCCTACAAAATATCAAGAATAATGCCGACGAACTTATTATCAATAGCGAAGTGGGCGTTGGTACAAAACTTGAAATAATTGTCAACCTGCCACACTCATAAGTTATGGATAGCAAACACTTTCATCATGCACTGAAAATAAGCAGCGAAATCTGTATGGGTTGTTCGCATTGCATGAGTGTTTGCCCTACCGAAGCCATACGGGTGCGCAATGGTAAAGCCATACTTTACGAAAACCGCTGCGTTGATTGTGGCGAGTGTTTTAAAGCCTGCCCTGTGAGCGCAATATATATTGATCAGGACGATTTTGTAAGGATACAGGCATACAATTACCGTATTGCATTGGTTCCGGCGGTCTTTTTTGGGCAGTTTCCCGAAGAAGTTACCCATAACCAAATTTACAACGCTATATTGGCAAACGGGTTTACACACATTTACGAAGTGGAAATGGGTGTTGATCTGTTAGTGGACGAAGTGAAAGCTTACGCAAAATCGCACCCGGAAAAAAAACCACTAATTTCTTCGTTCTGCCCTGCAATCATAAGGTTGGTTCAGGTAAAATTCCCGGCACTTACCGAAAATATAATACTGCTAAAACCTCCATTGGATATTACTGCTTTGTATTGCCGCAAGGAACTGACCGACAAAGGCGTGAACCCGGCTGAAATTGGCGTTTTTTACATTACCCCATGCGCTGCTAAGATTGCCGCAATCAAAAGCCCCGTTGGCGAGGACTATTCCATGATCACAGGTGTGATAAATATGGATACGCTATACAATAAGGTGTATAAATTTATACGCAACGACAGATCGCTGAACCCTAAACAAAATTCATACAGGCCGCTTTCAAAAACAGCTTTGGAGTGGACACTCACCCGAGGCGAAGCAAGCCATGTACCAGGCAGGAGCCTTGCCATTGACGAAATCCACAATGTTATCGAATTTTTAGAAAAAATAGAAAACGATGAAATTGGCGACATTGATTTCCTGGAACTCCGGGCTTGCGACGAAAGTTGTGCCGGTGGTGTACTTTTATCAGCCAACCGTTTCCTTGTAGCCGAAAGGTTAAGGGCATATTCGAAGGCAGAAACCAAGGGATTAAATAAAACTGAAGGCATACTCGCCTATAAAGAGTATCTGTTGCGCAGAATGAACATTCAATCAATAAACCCACGCAGCATGATGAAATTGGACGAAAACATGGAAATTGCCATGCGCAAGATGGAAAAATCGGGCCGCATGCTGCAATGCCTGCCTTTAACCGATTGCGGCGCCTGTGGAGCACCTAATTGCCAGGCATTCGCTAACGATATTGCACTTGGCGAAGCCGACATAAGGCAATGCATTTTCATCCAAAAAAACAGGGAGCAAACCGGCGAACTTTCACCTGACGAATCCCTCGAAATGCTCAAAAGCATCTGGGGCAACGATAAGTTTTTCTCCAATAGCAAATAGAATAGTGAATTACGAGGTACGAATTACGAATGAAGAATTACGAATGAAGAATTACCAATAACCACTAACCATTAACACTTCGACTTCGCTCAGTTTCCGCCAATAACCAATAACCAATAACCAATAACTAATAACCACTCCCCAACATGCAGGTAAAAGATATAATTTCAATACTCGATTTGAAAATATTTGGTGGAAACCAAGGATTAGAACGCGAAATTTCAGGCGGTTATACTTCTGATTTGCTGAGCGATGTAATGGGCCATGCCGATAGTGGCAAAGTGTGGATCACCTTACAGACACATAAAAATGTAATCGCAATAGCTTCGCTAAAGGAATTGGCTGCCGTAATATTGATCAAAGGGTTGGAGCCTGATGCCGATATGCTGGCCCAAGCCGAAGAAGAAGGGATTGCTGTTTTGGGTAGCAACGAGCAGGCTTTCGAGGTAACCGGAAAACTATTTAACTTGCTAACACGCTAAAAATGAACACCTACCGGGCCGACCTCCACTTACACACAGTACTTTCTCCCTGTGGCGATTTGGAAATGAGCCCGGCAAATATGATAAGCAAAGCTTGCGAAAAAGGCCTGGATATTATTGGCATAACCGACCATAACTCAACCAAACATTGCAAGCTTATTAAAAAAATGGCCGAACCCGCCGGATTGTTTGTGCTGATGGGAGCCGAAGTTACAACACGCGAAGAAGTACATTGCCTCACGTTCTTTGAAAACGATAGCCAATTAGATGAATTTCAGCATTATCTGGAAGAACATCTGCCTCCTATCCTTAACAATATTGAAAAATTCGGGTATCAGGTAGTTGTTGATGAAAATGAGAATATACTTGAGCAGGTTGATTTTTTGTTGCTTTCGGCCCTGGATCAATCCATTGAGCAAATCGAAAAAAAGGTTCACTCGTTGGGCGGCATTTTTATCCCTGCCCATATCGACAGGCCAAGCTACAGCATAATCAGCCAATTGGGGTTTATTCCCGGCGACCTTTTGATTGATGGGATCGAAATATCGGCCAACTGTAAGTTGCAGTCGGCAATGCCAATGATGCCCAAAAATTTTGAAAAAGCAATAATCAGGAGTTCGGACGCACATTACATTCAAGATATTGGAAAAGTTTTTACAGTTTTCGAGATGGAATGCCGTACTTTTAGTGAAATTAAAAAAGCCCTACAAAACACAATGGAACGTAAAGTTTCGATAGCATGAAAGATTTAGCTTCGCACATACTTGATATTTTGCAAAATTCGGTAACAGCCGGGTCAAGCCTGATTGAGGTCAGTATTGACGAACTGCCTGTTTCTGATAAGTATGTGTTGCGGATTGTGGACGATGGCAAAGGAATGGATGCCGAAACGATAAAACAAGTAACAGATCCGTTTTTCACTACCCGAACAACCCGAAAAGTAGGGCTTGGATTGCCTTTGTTGAAGCAAAATGTGGAACGTACAGGAGGCAGTTTTGCCATCCATTCGCAACTCGGAAAAGGGACTGAAGTGGTAGCAGAATTCGGATTTAATCATCTTGATAGGCTCCCAACCGGCGATATTGCAGGCACTTTGGCATTAACGGCTTCGTCATATCCCGAAATTGATTTTTTCTACACGCATACCACGTCCATAGCAACATTTGTATTCGATACTATCGAAATAAAAGAAAAACTGGAAAGCATCCCCATTAACGATCCAGAAGTTATCAATTTTATGAAAGATTTGATACGCGACAACCTAACGTCAATAAAAGCATCCTAAATAAATAATTAGCAACGATTTACCAACAGTAAAAAAATCAAAACCAAATGACAAAAATCACATCATTAGCTGATTTAAAAAACATTAAAGCGTCTGTTGAGGCCAAAATGAGTCTTCGCGAACGCAGCGAAACGCCTGATAGCATGGTGCAAATCAGGGTAGCGATGGCCACTTGCGGCATTGCATCGGGTGCCAAGATAGTAATGGATTATCTGATCAACGAACTAGACAAACGCAGCATACCAGCCATAGTAACCCAAACAGGCTGCATGGGATATTGCTACGCCGAACCAACCATTGAGGTAACGCGCCCAGGCCAACAACCCCTGGTATTTGGGTATGTTGATTCAAAAAAAGCCGACCAGATTATTGAAAAATACATCAAAAATGGCGAGCTGCTCGATGGCATTATCCCAGTTAACTACGAAAACATTGAAGGCAAGTAATAAATCCTGGAGGAATTAATATGACACAATTCAAAATGCACCTGCTGGTGTGCGGAGGTACCGGCTGCCGGGCTTCGGAAAGCGAAACGCTTTTTCTTAGCCTGAAAAAAGAAGTTTCGGAAAAAGGTTTAGAAAGTGAAGTGCAGGTAATTACAACCGGATGCTTTGGCTTTTGCGAAAAAGGCCCAATCGTGAAAGTGATGCCCGACAACACTTTTTACACCCAGGTTAAACCCGAAGATGCAATCGAAATTATTGCAGAGCACGTTATTAAAGGTCGCAAGGTCAATCGCTTGCTGTATGTGAACCCCGAAACCGAACAACATGTTTCCGATTCGAAACACATGGGTTTTTACCGCAAACAACTTCGCATCGCTTTGCGCAACTGCGGGTTTATTGATCCCGAAAACATCGAAGAATACATTTCGCGCGATGGGTATGCTGCATTGGCAAAATGTTTGACAGAAATGACTCCTGCCCAGGTTATAGAAGAAATGAAAAAGAGTGGTCTTCGTGGCCGTGGTGGCGGAGGATTCCCAACCGGGCTGAAATGGGAAATTACCAGCAAGAGCCAAGCTGACCAAAAATATGTAGTTTGCAACGCCGACGAAGGCGACCCTGGCGCATTTATGGATCGTTCGATCCTTGAAGGCGACCCACATTCGGTAATAGAAGCCATGGCCATTTGTGGTTATTGCATAGGCGCAACTAAAGGTGTGGTGTATATCCGTGCCGAATATCCGTTAGCTGTCGAAAGGTTGAAAATAGCCATGAAACAAGCTTCCGAATTTGGTTTGCTGGGCAAAAATATTTTCGGGACCGATTTTGAATTTGAAATAGATATCCGCTACGGCGCAGGTGCGTTTGTTTGTGGCGAGGAAACTGCCCTAATCCATTCCATGGAAGGCTTGCGTGGCGAACCAACCATTAAACCACCGTTCCCAAGCGTTTCGGGCTATCTCGAAAAACCAACCAATGTAAACAATGTTGAAACTTTTGCCAATGTTCCGGTAATCATCAACAAAGGTGCTGCCTGGTTTGCTTCCATTGGAAGTGAAAAATCGAAAGGCACCAAGGTATTCGCATTGGCTGGAAAAATAAACAACGTTGGACTTATAGAAGTTCCAATGGGTACCACTTTGCGTGATATCATCTTCGAAATTGGCGGTGGCATTAAAGACGGCAAAAAATTTAAAGCTGTGCAAACAGGCGGTCCTTCGGGAGGTTGCCTCACCGAAAAACACCTTGATATAGCTATTGACTTCGATTCGTTGACCGCCGCCGGTTCCATGATGGGATCGGGTGGTATGATTGTTATGGACGAAGATGACTGTATGGTTTCCATCGCAAAATTCTACCTCGATTTTACCGTTGAAGAATCCTGCGGAAAATGCGCACCATGTCGTATAGGCAACAAGCGCTTGAACGAGATGTTGGAAAAAATATGCGAAGGGAAAGGTACCATGAAGGATCTGGACCTTTTGCGAAACCTGAGTTATGTAATCAAGGACACTTCGCTTTGCGGACTTGGGCAAACCTCGCCAAACCCGGTACTCTCGACCATGGAAAATTTTTACCCTGAGTACTTGGCGCATATTGTTGACCATAAATGCCCAAGTGGACAGTGCAAGGCTCTGTTACAATACGTAATTGAAGCCGAAAACTGCGTTGGTTGTACCGCTTGTGCCCGCAACTGCCCTGTCAACGCAATATCCGGCGAACGTAAAGGCATCCATGTTATTGATCAGGCTACCTGTATAAAATGTGGCGCCTGTTTGGAAAAATGTAAGTTCAACGCAGTGTTTATCAAGTAAGAAAGGGGAATAAACCATGGAAATGATTAACATAAAAATAGACAATAAAGAAATAAAAGTAGCCCCAGGGACTACCGTATTGGATGCCGCAAAATCGGTTGGGATTAAAATCCCGACACTTTGCTACCTCCACCTTCATGATTTTGATATCACGAACAAACCTGCAGGTTGCCGTATTTGTGTTGTTGAAGTAAAAGGACGCCGCAACCTGGCACCCGCCTGTGCAACAGATTGTTTCGAAGGCATGGAAGTTAACACACACAATATCCGTGTGCTCAACAGCCGCAAAACCGTTCTGGAACTTATCCTAAGCGACCACCCGACCGATTGTCTTATTTGCCCAAAAAGCGGTAGCTGCGAACTGCAAACCCTGGCTCAGGATATGGGAATCCGCCAGATTGAATACCAAGGAGAGCAATCCCATTATAAGGAAGATACTTCACCAGCCATAATCCGCGATGTGGATAAATGTATTATGTGCCGCCGTTGCGAAATGATGTGCAACGATGTACAAACCGTTGGAGTGCTTTCGGCTGTAAACCGCGGCTTTATGTCGGTGGTAGCACCTGCTTTTGAGATGAACCTCGACCATAGCACTTGTACCTATTGCGGGCAATGCGTGGCTGTTTGCCCAACCGGAGCATTAACAGAAGTGGACCACACCAACCAAGTTATACGCGCATTGGCCGATCCTTCAAAAACCGTAATTGTTCAAACCGCACCAGCAGTGCGTGTTGCATTAGGCGAAGAATTCGGGATGGATGCGGGTTCGATTGTTACCGGGAAAATGGTAACTGCTCTGCGCCAGCTTGGCTTCGACTATGTTTTTGATACCGATTTTGCCGCCGACCTTACCATTTTGGAAGAAGGCACCGAATTGCTCGACCGCATAACCCGCCATTTGAAGGGCGATAAAACTGTAAAACTGCCAATACTTACTTCATGCTGCCCAGGCTGGGTTAATTTCTTCGAGCACCAGTTCCCCGAAATGAACGACATCCCATCTACAGCACGTTCACCTCAACAAATGTTTGGAGCCATTGCCAAAACATATTTCGCCGAGAAATTAGGCATTAAACGCGAAAACCTTGTTGTTGTTTCCATTATGCCATGTTTGGCAAAAAAATACGAATGCCAGCGCGATGAATTCGAGACCAATGGAAACCCAGATGTTGATTTTGCTGTTTCCACCCGAGAACTTGCACACCTTATCAAACAAGCAAACATTGATTTCAACATTTTGCCAGACGAAGATTTCGACCGACCAATGGGCGAATCAACAGGGGCTGCTGTAATATTTGGAACAACCGGTGGTGTAATAGAAGCGGCCGCCCGCACCGCTTATGAAATATTTACAGGAAAAAACCTGGAAAAAGTTGATTTCAAACAACTACGCGGGATGGAATGGATCCGTCATGCGGAAGTCGATTTTGATGGTACACCTATCAGGATTGGCATTGCACACGGTTTGGGAAACGCCCGCAAGTTGCTTCAGGATATAAAAGACGGCAAATCCGATTTCCATGCCATAGAAATCATGGCCTGCCCCGGTGGTTGTATTGGAGGTGGCGGTCAACCGCTGCATCATGGCGATACGAGTATTTTAATGAGCCGTCAAAAAGCGCTCTATACCGAAGACACCCACAAAACGCTCAGAAAATCGCACGAAAACCCATATATCCAACAATTATATGCCGACTTCCTTGGTAAACCGATGAGCGAAAAAGCGCATCACCTGCTTCACACACATTATTTCGACAAAAGCAAGCCAGCCGAAATAAGCGAATAACAAAAGGAAACTTGGAAAATAATTTTAAAGACGAATTAGTATGGCAAACATAAAAATAAACGAGCAGAAGGTTCAACAAATTGAAGCTATCTGCAAAAAGTTCAACAACGAAAAGGGCGAACTTATCAATGTATTGCACCAAACACAAAGCTTGGTTGGCTACCTGCCTGCCGAGGTTCAGGAAATTATAGCAAAAAACCTGAATTGCTCTGTAGCCCATGTGTATGGTGTGGTTACGTTCTACTCTTTCTTCACCATGATACCTAAAGGCGAATTCCCAATCAGTATTTGCATGGGAACAGCTTGTTATGTGCGCGGTGCCGAAAAAGTGTTGGACGAATTCAAACGCATCCTCAATGTACCCGTTGGGCAAACAACCCCTGATGGCAAATTTTCGCTAAGCTGTTTACGCTGCGTTGGTGCCTGTGGGCTTGCACCTGTGGTAATGGTTGGCGAAAAGGTTTACGGACGCGTATCGCCCGATGGTGTTAAGGACATCATCAAAGAGTACAAATAGAAATACCGGAACCAAAATCATACAAACACAGGGCTTCGCTTTAAAGTGAAACCCTGTGTTTGTTTTTTGTGGAAATATGTCATAGAAAAAGATTTTGGTTTTGTCGGAAAGAGGGTTCAGCCATGTTTGTTCAGACTTCCAAAAGCTTTGAATGTTTTAACCCTAATTCCGCTCCTATAACCCTGGAAAAGAGAAAACCACGGATGTACAGAGGACATAGAGGTGCACAGGGTATTGTTAATCAGCACTATAAACTTTGTAAAACTTAGAGATTAAGTGGCTTAGTGGCAAAAAAAGACGTTTGGGAGTGAAGTCAACTTTCAATGCTTTCCCCCCAACCCTTTCAGAAAATTTTAATAATAAAACCCAATACCGCTGTATTATTTTTATATTTGCTTGTTTTATAAACATTTTTAACCGGTATGAACACAGATTCCAACAATATCGCTGCCTTGCAAAAGGAGATAGAACTTTTAAAAGCAGAAAACAACCAACTAAATGCCAGTTTGCTCAAGCAAAAAGGATTTGAACTGCTTGAACTCGAAGCAGATGAAATAAGGAAGCAGTCGGAGAAAGCCAACCGGATAAAAAGTGATTTCCTCTCGATGATGAGCCACGAGATACGGACCCCGATGAATGGGATTGTGGGCATGACAAGTTTATTGCTCGATACAAAAATTACACCCGAACAACAAAATTATCTCGAAACTTTGCGCCTCAGTGCCGATAACCTGATGGCGATAATAAACGATATCCTTGATTTCTCAAAAATAGAAGCCGACAAACTAATCCTCGACCAAAATTCATTCGAACTCAGGAAATGCATCGAGGAAGCACTTGACGTATATGCCGTAAAAGCAATCGAAAAAGGGATCGATCTGCTCTATATGCTTCAACCTGAAACCCCGCCTTTTTTAATCGGCGACATGAAAAGGGTGCGTCAGATACTTGGCAACCTGATAAACAATGCGGTAAAATTTACCGATGAAGGCGAAATTTTTATTTCGGTTGAAAAGAAATCGCAAAACGAAGAATATTGCGAATTGCTTTTTTCGGTAAAGGACAGCGGTATAGGTATTAAGAGCGATAAACTATTGATGATTTTTGAAGCCTTTACCCAAACCGAATCATTTGCTTCGCGCCGCTATGGCGGCACAGGACTGGGTTTGTCCATTGCAAGGCATTTGGTTGGTTTAATGGGAGGTACCATTTGGGCCGAAAGTAAACATGGCAAAGGGGCAACATTTTATTTTACCATAAAACTGAAAATTGCCGACACACCAACTACCAAATTGTACATTAGGGGCCAAATACCGGAACTTAGAGGAAGCAAAGTATTGATTGTTGACAGCGATGCCACTTCGCGGCAAATATTTACCGTGCAATTCGAGGCTTGGGGAATGAAGGCAATTACGGCATCGAGTGCAAAAGAAGCCATGCGCATTATCGAAACCGAAGAATCGTACTTTGATTTGGGTATTTTAGAAATGCAGGCTGCCGGGCTAAACGGAATAGAGCTGGCACAATCCATACGCGAAATCCCTTTTAAAGGGGACATGCCGTTTATTTTGGTTTCATCGGTTGGCAAAGTCAACGACCTGCCAAAGGGGCTTTTCGATGCGCAGCTATCAAAACCGGTAAAACTTACCGACTTGTTCGAGCTTGTGCTTGGTGTAATGTCCGAAAACAGGAACAAACAAAAGAACGTGGCCGGGCATAGTATCGACAAAAAACTTTCGGACAAACTGCCTTTGCGCATCCTTTCTGCCGAGGACAACCCCACAAACCAGGAGCTTGTTGTTACAGTAATGAAAAAAATGGGCTATACCATTGATGCTGTGGAAAACGGCAAAAAAGCCTTGGAAATAATGGAGCACAACACCTACGATATTATACTTATGGATGTGCAGATGCCGGTAATGAACGGAATGGAAGCTACCCAAGAAATTATAAATAAATATCCCGAAAACGAAAGGCCTTTTATTATTGCCCTTACGGCAAATGCCATGCCTGGCGACAGGGAAAGATTCCTCGAAGCAGGAATGGTTGACTATTTGTCAAAACCAATACGTTTTAAAGATGTTCAGGATGTTTTGATCCGTTGGGGAAGAAAGAAGCTAAGTCAGTAAGCATTCTTCGGCAGGCTCAGATTATTGTGAATAGAGAATAAATCGAAGATGGTTTACCAGCGAAATGTCTTCCGGTTCAAGGAAAAGTGCACCGGAACTAAGAATAGTGGTTTCAGATACAATTAATTCAACTTGAAAATTTGAGTTATAACCATAATAAATTTCAGGAATAAAGTTAGGTATTCATTTGTATGGAAATAAAGCGGATCCTTTTGCCCGATATGCTCAAAGGCTTGGCAGCCGTGCTGATGGTTCAAGTGCATATTACCGAACTTTTTATTGATAATACTGGCCGCGAAAGCCTGTGGGGAAAGGCTTCACTATTTCTTGGCGGCCCGTTTGCAGCAATGGTTTTTATGATTGTTATGGGTTATTTTGTGGCACGGAACAAAAAAACGCCCAAAGAAAACCTGTTTAGGGGAATAAAAATATTTGCTCTTGGCCTCCTTCTCAACATTGGGCTTAATTTCCATTTGCTTTGGAAAATACTATTCGACGATTGGCCTTACAATCCTTGGCATTACGTGTTTGGTGTTGATATACTGTACCTTGCCGGAATAAGCATTGTTGTGCTTTCGGCCTTAAAGCGATTAAAAAAAGGACAAGAATGGGCTTCCATCGGTTTGTTTTTCCTCATTATTGGTTTTAGCGGTTTTATGAACAGTAAAATAGTGGTAAGCGAAACCAATTATGTTCTTCCTTTTCTGGCCGGTAATTTTTCCTGGTCGTATTTCCCGGTTTTCCCATGGCTTGCGTATCCAGTATTAGGTTTTTTTCTTTCGTTACAAATTGAACGGATTAAATCTTTCTTTCTTGATCAGAAAATTTACTCCTTTATTTTGGTAGCCATTACCGCCGTTTTGGTACTGCTTTTTGGCGAAATGGGAATAAATACCAGCATTAACCTCCCCGACTATTACCATCATACTCATGGCTTCGCATTTTGGGCAATAGGATTGGTTTTTCTTTGGGCGATACTGCTATTTTTTGTCTCAACTTGGTTTGCCGAAACTAAGCTAATACTTTTCCTTTGTTGGATCGGAAAAAATATTACGGTTTTTTATGTAGTACAGTGGTTGATAATAGGAAATATTTCCACCGTCATATACCAGACAAAGAGCATGGATAATTTTGTATATTATTTTTTCGGCATATTTGCGGCTACGGTGATGTTTACATTTTTATACGAAAAAGCAAAATCCAAACTAACATCCAATAAAAGGACAAGCATACAAAACGCATAATTACCGCTTATCAACTGCAAACCTCGGCCTGCTTAACTTACCATTATTTGTCATTTTTACACACTGAATATCAATAATATACCATTTTTACAATTAAGCCAAACTATTAGTGTTTTCGTTTTGGGATCACAATTTCCCATTATATAATTTCATTTTCGAGTCCTCTGCTGCGGACTCCAAACTCTGGGTTCACGCCTCTCTTTTCTGATTTTAATCACCCATTTCCTATTCCCCAAACCTTCAATTTCCTATCAAAAATTCTATACAATCCCTGTTCGATTCACAGGATAAATGGCGAAAGTGGCGGATTGAGTTGGTGCTGTTGAAAAAAAATTGTAATTTTATGCTTTCAAAGTATTTATGATTATTTTTTTGCTCCACTCAAATGCAAAACGGTACGATTAAACAAACTTGAATATTCGAACTATAAAAATCAATAACCAGCTACATGGAAAGAAATTTATACAGCAAATTTACAGGAACCGGGAGTTACATACCATCGAACAAAGTTCCAAATGTTGACTTTTTATCAAATGAATTTTACGATTCGGATGGAACGGTTACCGGAAAAATGAACAACGAAATAATTGATAAGTTTCTGGAAATTACAACTATAGCCGAGAGGCGTTATGTTTCCGACAATCTTGTAACATCGGATATTGCTTTCTTTGCGGCTTCCGAAGCTATCAAGAACTCAGGAATTGATCAGGAAGAATTGGATTATATAATTGTGGCACATAATTTTGGCGATGTTAAGAGCGATAACAGGCGTTCGGATTTTGTGCCCAGTTTGGCGGCCCGGGTAAAGTTTAAATTAGAAATAAAGAATCCCAGTACTGTAGCTTACGACATAACTTTTGGATGCCCAGGCTGGTTGCAAGCAGTAATTCAGGCTGATTATTTTATAAAATCGGGCGATGCTAAAAAAATCCTGGTTATAGGCGCAGAAACTTTGTCGCGGATTTCGGACCCACACGACAAGGATAGTATGTTATATGCCGATGGAGCTGGGGCTGTGGTTATGGAGGCAACAACTAGCGAAACCCCAATCGGGATTTTGGCGCATAATACGCGATCCGATACGTTTGCATATTCAAAAATGTTGCACATGAACAAGTCGTTTAATCCGGGCTATAAAAGCCAAAAAGATCTTTTCCTTAAAATGAATGGCAGGAGGCTGTATCAGTATGCGCTCGAAACCGTTCCTCAAGCTATAAAGGACTGCCTCGATAAAAGCGGCATGCATTTGGATAATATCAGCAAAGTGCTTATTCACCAGGCTAATGGAAAAATGGATGATGCCATTTTGAAGAGGTTGTATGCGCTGTACAACATAACCGATATTCCTGCCGATGTAATGCCAATGTCAATTGCATGGCTTGGAAATACTTCGGTGGCTACCTTACCCACTTTATTCGACCTCATACTTAAAGGAAAACTGCAATCGCAAAAAATTAACCCGGGAAACAATCTTATATTTGCTTCGGTTGGTGCCGGAATGAATATCAATGCATTGATTTACAAGATGTAAATTTACATTGTGGGTAGAAATCCGTTCCTAATCTTTCCTTAATTGCTGATCAGCCTAATTTGTATTGGTGGATTATTTTACCAAGTGCAAATAATTGATTTGACATACGGTTCAAAAAATAAATTCTACAAAAGTTCAGGCCTGCATTCCATGTTTTGGACTTCAAACGGGTTTATCTGCTATTGAGCTAAATCAACAAAATTCTTAACTAATTCTTTTTCAAAGCAGTCCTGCCTTATTTATTAATTTATAATTTTGCGCTTTGCTTTAACAGCAATTCATTAACTTTTGCTAATCAAAAAACAATTTATGAAGAGAATGCAATTAAACGCCCATAAAGCGCTCATATTATCGTTTTTACTCACTTTTTCGGTTGGGTTTACATCCTTTGCGCAAGTGCTGGAAACTGTAAAATGGTCGTTCAAAACCAATAGGATAAACGACACAGTGGCCGAATTGCAGTTTGTAGCAAAAATCCAACCCGGCTGGCATTTGTATTCGCAGAAAAAATATCCGGTTGGCGAAGGCCCTTTGGCAACCGAATTCATATTCGAAAAGATTACAGGTGCTAAACTTGTAGGTAAAGTTACTGAGCCTGAAGGACATAATGGGTACGATGAAATGTTTCAAACAAATGTGAAATCATTTGATATTGAAGCAATTTTTACCCAAAAAATAAAAATTATCAGCAATAACCCCGTTAAGTTATCTGGCCTGATTTATTTTCAAACTTGCGATGATGGTTCGTGTACTTCCGGAGAAAGCGAGTTTGATTTCAGTTTGCCCGGCGCAAAAAAAGTTTTCGCAAAAATTGAAACTGTTGATTCAACACTATTAAAAAAACCAGACACAGCCGTTGTCGCTACAACTGAAACTCCTCAAAAAGCAGTTGAGGTTACAAATGCTTCAAATAAAGGAAAAACTTCTTTGTGGGTGTTCTTCTGGCTCGCATTTGTAGGTGGTTTAATAGCAATTTTAACGCCCTGCGTTTTCCCGATGATTCCTATGACGGTTTCGTATTTCATGAAATCGGGATCCAAAGGCAAAATCCAGGCTTCTATTTATGGATTGTCCATCATATTGATTTACACGCTGTTCGGAACTCTGGTAGCGGTACTATTTGGTGCTGAGTTCAGTAATTGGCTTAGCACACATTGGATTCCGAATGTATTGTTTTTCCTGATTTTTGTGATTTTCGCTGCTTCCTTTTTCGGTTACTTCGAAATTACCATGCCCAATTGGTTAGTGAACAAATCCGTTTCGGCTGAGGATAAGGGAGGTACGGTTGGAACCTTATTTATGGCACTTACTTTGGTGCTGGTTTCGTTTAGTTGTACTGGGCCAATTGTTGGCACAATATTAGTCGAATCGGTTGGTGGACAGATACTTAAACCCATTATTGGGATGGTTGGATTTTCGCTGGCTTTTGCAATCCCATTCACTTTGTTTGCCTTATTTCCTCAATGGCTCAACAAAATGCCAAAATCGGGAGGCTGGCTCAATACGGTAAAAGTTGTGCTGGGCTTTATCGAATTGGCCTTTGCATTGAAATTCCTCAACGTACCTGACCAAACCTACCATTGGGGCATCCTCGACCGGGAAATTTACTTAGGTTTCTGGATTGTAATTTTCACCATGTTAGGGTTTTATTTGCTTGGAAAGATCAAATTCCCACACGACAGCGATTATCCGGTGGTAAAATCTTTCCCTCGTCTTATGCTTATTGTAGCTACTTTCACTTTCGTGATGTATCTTATCCCCGGCTTATGGGGTGCGCCTTTAAAAGGGATTTCGGGCTGGTTGCCTCCGATGGAAACACAGGATTTTGATATCACAAATATTGTGCGCGAAAATGCCGGAAGTGGCGGCGCCGATAATAAAGGCAATATTGCGGAAGCACCAAATTACTCAAACACTGCACTCAAATTCCCTCATGGCTTGAAAGGCTATTTCGATTACCATGAAGCACTGAAAGCCTCAAAAGTGTTGAACAAACCTGTCTTTGTTGATTTTACCGGACATGGCTGTACCAATTGCCGCGAAATGGAAAACCGGGTTTGGAGCGACCCTGAAGTTTTAAAACGTTTGCGCGAAAATTTTGTTTTGGTGGCTTTGTATGTTGACGACAAAGTTATTGAAATGCCAAAAGCTGAATGGTACACTAATAAAGCCGGTCGTGAAGTGAAACTCCTTGGCAAGAAAAACACTGAAATACAGATTGAGAAATTCGGGCAAAACGCTCAACCCTATTATGTGATATTGGATGGCGAAGGGAATTCGCTGGTTGAGCCACACGCTTATGATTTGGATATAGATTCATATATTAAATTCCTCGATAAAGGTGTTGAAGCTTTTAATGCGAAGAAAGAAACAAAATAAGAAGCCTATTACAATTTATCAAAAACCGGCAGTATTCGATATTGTCGGTTTTTTTTTATTTGTTTGATTTATAATCGGATACGGCCTTGATTTGTTCTTTCTGAAATTTTTCTGGAAAAATAATTTGAGAAATTGATTTTTATGGCACAAACATTGTAATACACTTTGTAACAGAATGCGCAAAACTGTTGTTATCATTGAGCTGAATTAATAAACGCTTTAAAAAGTAACAATTTTAAACTAACAAGCCATGAAAAAGATAATCGTATTTTTGCTCCTTTCGATGGTAATTGTGCTCAGTGCAGAAGCACATAAATATAGGGCCAGAAATTCAAACCAAACCATCTCGATTCAAACTTTCTACAACCAACTTTCACCTTATGGCGATTGGATTTATTCGGGCGATTACGGTTATGTATGGCGTCCATACTTTGAATCGCCAGAAGATTTTCGTCCATATTCATCTGCTGGAAATTGGGTTTACACCACTTATGGCTGGACATGGGTTTCGGATTATGATTGGGGATGGGCCACTTTTCACTACGGACGTTGGGATTTCGACAATTATTTAGGTTGGTTATGGATACCAGGTTACGAATGGGCTCCTGCCTGGGTTAGTTGGGGTTCGTACAACAATTATTGGGGATGGGCTCCATTAGGGCCAAATATGTATGCTGATTATAGCTCCAACTGGGAAGCTCCAAATATGTGGTGGACATTTGTTCCTCGCAACCAATTTTGTTCAAGTGGCTGGAACAGTTATATTTACGACCGTCCAGTACAAATAACAAACATCACGCACATTACTAATGTATATGTTGACAACCACAATTACCACAATAACAACTCATGGTACCACGGTCCAAGGGTTAGTGATGTGGAGAAATACAACCGGAAAAGAGTTAAGACTATTGAAGTAGTTGATAACCAAAGACCTGGAAATTCGGGTGTGAGAAACAACAGACTGGAAGTATACCGTCCAACGGTAGAAAACAAACGCAACGAGGATCGCCCAAACAATTATCGTACTATAGAAAATGTGAGGCCAGCTACCCGAATTCAGCAAACCAATGCAAGGTCGAATAATCCAGGTGAGAACCGTAATAGCAGACAAAATCTGGAATCAGGAAAGCCAACCCAAATATACAATGGAACAATGGAGAGAATCGGAAGGAAAAATGATTCAGATACCCGCACATCAACCCAGGTTTCAGGCAATAGGCCTACCGTAACGAGAGAAGTACCAGAATCATCACTATCAAAACCTGATCAATCACGAAATGGTATGCAGGTTGCACCTCTAAGCACAATAAACAGGAATTCGGTTGAAACCAAAAGGGAAAATCCTACCAAGGGAAAAAATCTGGAAGGAACCAACAATCCCAGGACAAATACAATGAGAACCGAAAACCGGAAAAACATAGATCAAAGAGGCAATGTTGCAACAGATCAAAATACAAACCGCACTGCCCAAGTTGAAAGAAACGACAGGCAGGCTCCTAAAATGCAATCTGTTGACAGGGAAAGGACTCAAAACACAATTCCTCCAACAACAGTAAGTCGCAATACCAGGGAAACTGCCGCACAACCAAATAGGGTGGAAACTAAAGCAAATGTAACCAAGCCTTCAAATGCAAACAATGAACGGACAGCAACCGGAGACCAAAAAAGAAGGTAAATTCCCTGCTGGACAGAATTAGAAAGGGTTGCAGTACAAATCTGCAACCCTTTTTCTTTTAAATAGGGTCTGCTGTTAAACAGCTAAATATCTGTTTATCTATTAATTGCCTATAGCTAACTTAATAACCAATGCAGGGATAACTTGCCATTCTTTTCATAATCCTGTACGTTACCGAATTGATTTTCCCCGTCAGGGGATAAATACCAATAAAAAATTACAAACAGCAACCTGATTCCCCGTCAGGGGATTAACCTAATACAATGAATGTTAATGTCCTACGGACAATGCAATGATACACTATTATTTAGCTATTGGTATTGATTCCCTACGGGAAAACAAAGGACTATTCAATTTTTGTTTTTCAGCAGACCCTAAATAGGGGAAAATGATGGTAAACAGGGATCAGGTAGGTTTATTTTTTGTCATTAATACTTCATTCAGAATTTTTACACATTTTTCAGAAAGTGAAATTAATTACATTTGCGAATTAATAGTTAGGTTTTTGATGCCTCTCAAACAATTTTAAATCAAATAGGATAAAACCTAAAAACCACCAAAAATGAGCTGGGCTTATTTGCATTTGGCAATCAACCACTTTCCAATAATCGGTACAATTATTGGCCTCCTTTTGCTCATTATTGGCTTCGTTACAAAACACAAAGGGGTTGAAGTTAGTGGATTAGGCACATTAGTTTTTTCAGCAATAATGGCTGTTGCCGCTTTTCTTACCGGGAATCCTGCCGAAAAAGTTGTGGAAAACATCCCAGATGTTGCTAAAAGTTTGGTAAGCCGCCATGAAGACATTGCTTCTGTTGGGATGTATCTGCTTATCCCTACAGGCATCTTTGCGGCGTTGACGCTTTATAGCATCTGGAAAAAAGAAAAATCCGTAAAGTTTTTGGTAATCATCACGCTGATACTCTCATTGATAAGTTCTATTGCCATGGTTTTTGTTGGGCGCACGGGAGGACAAATACGGCATACCGAATTCCACGATGAATCAGTGAAACAGTTTATAATCCAACATAAAAACGACGTGGAAGAGGATGAGGATTGAACCCTTAACTGTATTTAGAGTCTGTCCATAAAGCCGGGTTTTATTTCTATTTACGATGTACGAATTACGATTGACGATTATAACTCGCTGAAAATAAATCGTAAATCGTAAATCGAAATTCGTAAATTATGGAATAAACCAACTCGAAAAACATACTCTATTTGGACTTATCGGCTTAAACCACAATCTAATAATACACAAAACAAACCTGACCATACCGGCATAATTTCAATTTAAAATGACAAAAAAAAATCTAATACTAAGTTTTATTGTTTTGCTCTCTTACAACCTTGTCGCACAGCAATTCACGTTTGTTGATGGTGGAATGGTAAGTGTAGGCCGCAGTTCGGTTGCTTGGGGCGATTACGATAACGATGGCGATTTGGATGCTTTGATAACCGGTGATCATGGCAGCGGGCCTTACGTTGCTTCCATTTACAGGAACGATGCCGGCGAGTTTGCAAATATAAATGCTGGTTTGACAGGCATTTACAACAGTGCAGTTGCCTGGGGCGATTATGATAATGATGGCGATCTCGACATTTTAGCCTGCGGCCGCAACAGCAGCAATTCAAAAACCTATATTTATCAGAACAATAACGGAACGTTTTTACAAAAGGAAGCAGGGTTACCAGTTATTGGCTCCGACGGGGCTGTTGCCTGGGGCGATTATGATGGCGATGCCGACTTGGATATACTGATTGCTGGTGCTTACAGTTGCAGGGTTTACACCAACAATTTCGGAGTATTTACAAATGCCAATTTGGGCTTGCCAGCCGTATCAAATTGTTGGGTCGATTGGGGTGATTTTGACAATGATGGCGATTTGGATATTTTTGTGATGGGTGATCTTGGCGGGATATTGGTTTCATCAATTTACCGGAATGACAAGGGTGCTTTTACCGAAATGCCTCAAACCTCAATTACCCCATTGGCAGGTGGGTCCTCGGCTTGGTGCGATTTCGACCACGACCGGGATTTGGATTTGTTGATAACAGGTTTTAACGAGTATCTCGAGCCTCAAACCACCATTTTCAGCAATCTCGGCAACATGGAGTTTATGGATGTTTTTCCAGGTTTGATAGGTGCATCGTTGGGCACGGCTGCCTGGGGCGATTATGATAACGATGGCGAAACCGATATTTTGCTCACTGGTCAGAATGCGGGTTGTGGCATTTTATCGAGCATGGTTTACCACAACGATGGCAATACAATTTTTACTGACATAAATGCACCTCTCGAAGGAGCAGAAAGAGGTTCTGCTGCCTGGGGCGACTTCGACAATGATGGCGATCTGGATTTGCTTATCTCGGGCATTACCGGTGCTGGTTCACCCGCTACGCGTTTATACTCAAATACCAATGGTAGCAATGTTTTTTCGGCCAACCAGCCACCACTTGCGCCTGATGGATTATCAATGTATATTGATTCGCACACTGTAACTTTAGGTTGGAATCCCTCAAGCGACGACCACACCCCTACAAATGGGCTAACTTATAATTTACGCATCGGAACTTCATCAGGTGCCCAGGATATACTTACGGCTATGTCCAACCCATTGAATGGTAAGCTATTGCTCCCAAAACCAGGAAATACAGGTAACAATTCCGACTGGACAATCAATCTACCAGATGGAACTTACTTTTGGAGCGTTCAAGCCATTGACCATTCGTTTGCTGCATCTGAATTTTCGGAAGAGCAAACATTTACAATACTTAATGTAGGTAAACAGGAGAATGAATATTTAGATATAAATATTTTCCCTAATCCAGTATCGGATATACTGAAAATAACTGCTTCTGAAGAATTTGACGGTGAAATCATTGGCCTTGATGGTAAGGTTTTGAAAACGGAATCTTCTGAAAAAAATACAATTGCGTTTGATTTATCTGATTGTATTCCAGGTATCTATATTTTAAAGATGAATTATCATCCTCAAATTGTTTTCAGAAAAATCATAAAAATGTAAAATCATACATTTAGATTCTTACATTTGTATTAACCGATAAAGAGAAAACTTCAGTCATTGATTTTTGTAAATCTAAAAAAAATGAACATAAAAACACAAATACGGATAGTAATCGCAGCCATTTTTGCAGCTCTATCGCCGGTTATACGGGCACAAGTAACAAATGTAACATGTACATTTACTGTTGCTGAAATTGTATGCGTCGATCAGGATGTAAAAGTTACTTATACCGGTAGCGCTCCTGAAACAGCAAGTTTTACATGGAGTTTCAATAATGCAACCATAATTTCAGGATCAGGACGTGGACCTTATATGCTACATTGGACAACTCAGGGCGAAAAACACATTTCGTTAAAAGTAAA
>CAJAXK010000486.1 GCA_903946925.1 uncultured Bacteroidales bacterium
CACCAAGGCACTAAATCTCTAAGTTTTACAAAGATTATGAACTGATTAACAACTCTCTGTGTGCCTCTGTGTCCTCTGTGCCTCCGTGGTTTTCTTTTTTTTGGGTTTTCGGAGTGGACTCAGCAGTTGAACTTTCCGACCACAAACTCCCATCCAATCAATACAATCGCGTAAAAGCCTTGCCTAAGTTTTTGATTATGTCGCCCGCTACCATCGCCTCATAACCTGTATTTTCGGCAGAAATATCGCCTGAGTATCCATGAATGTAAACTCCAAGGATACAGGCTTCGGTAGCGTTATAGCCTTGTGCCAGCAAACCTGCAATAATACCGGTAAGCACATCGCCACTTCCTCCGGTTGCCATTCCAGGGTTTCCAGTTGGGTTAAAATAGCAATTGCCCAAAGGTGAGCATACTACGGTGAATGCCCCTTTCAAAACTATATTCAGGCTATATTTTACGCAAAGCGAACGAAGGGATTCAAGGCGGTCGAAACTATTTGAAGTTTTTCCTGCCAAACGGGCAAACTCGCCCGGATGCGGGGTGAGAACCGTGCCTTTTGGCAGAAAAGCAAGCCAAGTTGGGTTTTCGGATAAAATGTTAATTGCATCGGCATCCAAAAGCAATGGAACTTTTGTTTCTTGTATCAAGTGTTTCAGCATTGATGCAGATTGCTTTCCGGTACCCAATCCCGGGCCGGCCGCAATTGCTGAAAAAGGATCCAGTCGTGGCAATATTGTACATTCATTTTCATCCTCATCAATGGAAACCATTACTTCAGGGGCCGAGGTTTGCAAAATAACATTGCCGCAAGCCGGTAGATGCACCGTTACAAGTCCTGCCCCGGAATGTAGGCACGATTTGCCCATCAACACTGCCGCTCCTATTTTCCCTATGCTGCCGCCAATTAGCAAAGCGTGGCCAAAAGTGCCTTTATGCGAAAAATGCGCCCGTGGTTTCAAAATCGCTTTGGCATCATCGAACTCAACCAAAAAGTTTTTGCAAGGAGTATTCTTTATAAAATCGGGGTGTAACCCAATTGGTAAAACGTGCCATTGCCCTGTAAAAAACTCGTTTTCAGGAAAAAGGAAACTGAGTTTTGGGAACTGAAAACTTAAGGTATAGACAGCTTTTACAATGGAATTCTTTGTCAAATCAGCAGGTTTATCGGTAAAAAGCCCTGATGGTATATCAATGGCAACTGTTATGCAATTGCTTTGGTTTATCATTTCTGTCAATTCCTTGTATTTCCCTTCAAGGGGTTTCGACAAACCAGACCCGAACAAAGCATCAATTAGAATGGTATTGGGCGTAAAGAATTCAGGATTAACAGATTCGATGGATTTCATTTCTATGGAACAGTTTTTAGCCCTTTCAAGGTTTGCCAAAAAATCAACTGATTTTTTTTCACCTTCGTTTGGGACAACCGCCGTTACCGGAATATGTTTTTGGTGCAACAACCGTGCAATTGCAAGTCCATCGCCGCCATTGTTTCCCGGTCCGCAGAAAATAAGGATGGTTTTTTCGCTCAAATCCTGAAAATCCTCCAACCATCCAACACATGCACTAGCGGCTCGTTCCATTAAATCAATTGATGGAATTGGCTCATTCTGAATAGTATAAGCATCGGCTTCCCTGACTTTTTCCGAAGAAAATATTTTTAGCATAGAATTTTAATTTCCCTTCAAAGTTACAAAAGCTATGGATTGAAAGGATAGAAACTTTTAAGGATGATGAAGCCAAGCGATACCAATTGCTTTTCCGAACAAGTGTAGCATTAAACACAATCGTTGTACCTTTGCGGCAAGTAGTTTATTCAAAACCAATTTTTGAAAAATTGGATTATATGGATTTCATTCTGCCTCATAAAACCTAAAAGTGAAAAATATGCCACGTCGCCAATTGCCTTTTTTTGAAAATGTAACCATACTCGATGCCGGAGCTGAAGGCAAAGCTGTTGCCCGTGTTAACGAGATGGTGGTATTTGTACCCTTTTGTGTTCCTGGCGATGTAGTTGATATTCAGGTGATATCAAAACGGAAAAGCTATTGCGAAGGGAAAGCAATAAAGTTCCATCATTACAGTGAGCTTCGTGTCGAACCTTTTTGCACCCATTTTGGCACATGCGGGGGTTGCCGTTGGCAAAACCTTTCGTACGAACAACAATTGCTTTTCAAACAGAAACAAATTGACGACCATTTTACACGCATTGGGAAATTTGCTTTCCCTGCTATACGGCCAATTTTGCCTTCTCCATTAACGACCGGATACAGGAACAAATTAGAATATACTTTTTCGGATCGCAGGTGGCTGAATGCCGATGATATGGCCATGCCCGAAGACCAACGCCAATCCAACGGCCTTGGTTTCCACATTCCCACACTTTTCGACCGTGTACTCGATATTTCACATTGTTACCATCAGCCGGAACCTTCAAATGCTATCCGCTTGGCCGTAAGGGATTTTACTTTGCAAAAAGGCTGGAGTTTTTATAACCCGAGAAGCCACAAAGGATTTATGCGCAACCTGCTGATCAGGAACACGTTATCAGGCGATTGGATGGTTATTGTTGTGTTTGCCTACGATGCGCCCGACGAAATTACCGAATTAATGACTTTTATAGCAGAAGGTTTTCCACAGATAACTTCATTGATTTATGTTATCAACACCAAGCAAAACGATGTGATTACCGACCAGGAAATGCTTTTGTGGAAAGGCGAACCATACATTACCGAGTTTATGGAAGCCCCGGTTGAAGGCGGGCGAAAACTGCAGTTCAGGATTGGGCCGGTTTCGTTTTTCCAAACCAACCCCTTGCAGGCATTCCATTTATACAAAACAGCTTTTGATTTGGCCGGTTTCAAAGGCGATGAGCTAGTTTACGATTTGTATTGTGGCACGGGCACCATTACCAATTTTGTTGCCCCTTATGTTAAGAAAGCTGTTGGTGTGGAGTACGTTCCGGCTGCAATTGACGATGCCCATGTTAATTCCAGCTTAAACCAAATTGAAAATACGGTATATTATGCCGGCGATTTGGCCAAGGTGCTGGACGCAGGTTTTGTGCTGCAAAACGGCCGCCCCGATATTATTATTACCGATCCGCCACGCTCAGGCATGCACGAAAATGTTGTAAAACAAATACTTCAGATTGAACCTGCGAAAGTTGTGTATGTAAGTTGCAACCCTGCAACCCAGGCCCGCGATATAGCTTTGATGATGGAAAAATATGAGGTGGCCGCCGTGCAACCTGTGGATATGTTCCCGCATACCCATCATGTTGAAAATGTGGTGCTCCTTACAATCCGTTAAATTTTTCGGAATATTGTAAAATCAATCTTTTGAGTTCAGCAATATTGGGGTTTGCAGCATCAATGCAAATTCCGGCCTGCTCGTAATAAGCCAAACGCGACTGAAGGTGATCGGTGATTTTCTGTAAGGGTTCGTTGTTTTGCATAAGCTGGAACAAGGGCCTTTTTCGTCCCGAAGCTTGAATACGCTGCAATACTAATTCAGGCGAAGCTTTCAGGTAAATGGTCAACCCCGTGCGGTTCATAAAGTCCATGTTCTGGTGGAAGCAAGGAGTGCCACCGCCTGTAGAAATAACCAAATCAGTTACATTGCTGAAATCAGCCAACAATTTGTGCTCTAATTCGCGGAATGCTGGTTCCCCATATTTCCTGAAAAAGTCGGAAATACTTATTTTATATTTGGTTTCAAATTCAATATCAAGGTCAATATGCTGATAATTAAGCGATACGGCCAAGGAATACCCCAAGGTGCTTTTACCGCTTCCCATATAACCGACCAGATAAATTTTCATAAAGCAAAGTTAGTTGTCTTTGGTAAATTACGACATTAATATTCCAATGTAAATTCCTTTGCGCCTGTTAGCTCAATAACCGGAAAAAGAGGGATGGGTTAGGTTAGGCTGTTAGGCTATAGACTGTTAGGCTGTTAGCTAATCGTAAAATTGAATAATGGTTATTTTGTAATGGTTATTTTTGTTAAACTATTGAAAAACAGTTCATAATACTAAATACAATTTTTATCGTTACCTGAATATTTGATTTAATGTCTAAATGTAATGTAGCATGACATATTTGACACTTTTAGCCGATCCTTAAAGAAGGGCTTTTATCAGCCCTTCTCCCCCTTAAGGGGGCCTTAAGGATCCATTTCGTAGCACTAGTTCGTTGACATATTGAAAAGTAGTTACCAGTC
>CAJAXK010000487.1 GCA_903946925.1 uncultured Bacteroidales bacterium
GTCGCTTACCTTGTCGAAGTACCCCATTTCCGAATTAGCACACTAGCACATTATCCCATTACCGCATTACCACATTAGCACATTATCACATTTTTCCCCCTCCAAAATCCCTAAACTAACCTATATTTGTTCTTTTCTTTGCCTAAATTTTTTTTTAACAATTGCTCACAAAATGGCAATCTTTCAAAATTCGGTACTCAGTAAACACCTGAAATCCCAGGACGCCAATGCTATAAAAACTGCATACGCAAAGTTTACTGCCTATTTCCATAATCCTGAAGTGCAGGAAAACATCCGCAACAGCAAAGAAGAACAATACCAGGGCGAGTTCCTGATTGATCTTTTTGTCAACGTTCTTGGATATACCAAAAGCCCAAACCCCGGTTTTAACCTCACTACCGAATACAAAAATGTTAAAGACAGTAAAAAAGCCGATGGCGCAATTATTATTAACGGCGTTGTTAAAGCCGTTATCGAACTTAAAGGAACCGAAACCACCGATTTAAACCGTATCGAAACACAGGCTTTCGGTTATAAAAACAACCAGCCCGATTGTGTGTATGTCATCACTTCCAATTTCGAGAAGCTGCGTTTTTATATAGATAATGCAATCGAGAATACCGAGTTCAACCTGTTTACACTAACCGAAAAAGAGTTTGAACTGCTCTGGCTATGCCTTGCTTTTGTAAATATTGAAAAAAATATCCCTAAACGCATCAAGGACGAATCCATAAGCCAGGAAGATGCAATTACCAAAAACCTGTACAACGACTATTCCCTTTTTAAACGCGAACTGCATCAGAACCTGGTGGCACTCAATCCGGATGATGATCCGTTGATATTGTTCAAAAAATCACAAAAACTGCTGGACCGCTTCCTGTTTCTCTTTTTTGCCGAAGACCGTCAATTGCTGCCACCTAATTCCGTGCGGCTTATTCTCGCCGATTGGCGCGATTTGCAGGACAAAGATGTTGAAATTGCGCTTTATGCAAGGTTTAAAAAGTATTTCGAATACCTCAACACCGGGTTTAAAGGCAAACGCTACGACGTATTTGCATACAACGGCGGATTGTTTAAAACAGATCCATTGCTTGATGGCTTGAAAATAGAAGATGAGTTGCTTTACCGGCACACGCTTAAACTCTCTGGTTACGACTTTGTCAGCGAAGTGGACGTAAATATCCTTGGCCATATTTTCGAAAACTCACTCAACGAACTCGACGAAATAAAGGCCCGGCTCGAAGGGCAGCAGGTGGATAAAGCCAAGAGCAAACGCAAAAAGGACGGCGTTTTTTATACCCCCAAGTACATCACAAAGTATATTGTAGATAATACTGTTGGCAAACTTTGTACTGAGAAGAAAGCAGAAATCGGCCTGGTTGAAGAAGAATATACCACCGACCGCAAACGTACCATTAAAACCAAACAACCCTTATTCGATAAGCTTACCACCTACCGCAACTGGTTGTTGCAACTCACCATCTGCGACCCTGCCTGCGGCTCGGGAGCTTTCCTCAACCAGGCACTCGATTTCCTGATTAACGAGCATCGGTATATTGACGAATTGCAAGCCAAACTCTTCGGCGATGCCATGGTATTGAGCGATTTCGAAAACTCCATCCTCGAAAACAACCTCTTTGGGGTGGATTTAAACGAGGAAAGTGTCGAAATAGCCAAGCTCTCCCTCTGGCTGCGCACCGCACAGCCCAACCGTAAGCTGAACGATTTAAACAACAATATCAAGCGCGGCAACTCGCTTATTGACGATCCGATTGTGGCAGGTGATAAAGCCTTTAACTGGCAGGAGGAATTTCCATCTGTTTTTGCTAAAGGTGGTTTTGATGTGGTGATTGGGAATCCACCGTATGTACAACTTCAGAGCATGGGTGAAATGAGTGATATACTCAAAAATTGCGGTTACGAAACTTTTGATAAAGGCGCCGACCTGTATTGTATTTTTACCGAACGTGGCTATCAATTACTCAAAAATGGTGGTGTGCAATCATTTATTATGCCCAATAAATGGATGTTGGTTGCTTATGGTAAACCACTACGAAAATTCTTGTCAAAAACAGGCTTGTTCCAGGTGTTGAACTTCGGCGACATACAATTTTTTCAGGAAGCTACAACTTACGTCTGCATTTTCGTTACTCAAAAAAGCAAGCCATTTGAGAACGTTAAAGTATTGTCTCTTAATCAGAATACTTATCATGGCGACTTTATAACTGAGGTGGCAAATAATATATACAACTATACATCCTCCAAATTTGGTGAAGATGAATGGAGTATACAGCCTTACCACGATATGCAGAAGTTGGAGCATATGAAATTGAATGGAATTGAATTAAAAGATTTGCCTATAAACATTAACTATGGAATAAAAACAGGGTTTAACGACGCTTTTTATATTGATGAAGTAACACAAAATAAGTTGATTGAAGCCGATGCCAAGAGCGTAGAAATTATAAAGCCGATGGTGCGTGGTAGAGATATTTCTGCATATTTAATAACTGGTTTTGAATATTTGATTGGCACCTTTCCTTCTCTGAAATTGGATATCGATCATTATCCGGCTATTAAAGAACATTTGCTTTCATTTGGATATGACCGACTTAAACAAACCGGAGACAACGGCGCTCGAAAAAAGACAAGCGGCAAGTGGTTTGAAACCCAGGATAGCATCAGCTATCAC
>CAJAXK010000488.1 GCA_903946925.1 uncultured Bacteroidales bacterium
ATAGAGAGGGTGGAAAAAGGATAGGGAAGGTCTGTGAAACTGATGGCTGAATCCTACCATTCAGCCATTTGTTTCCGTATGGTTGCGAAATTCATTCCCTTTTTCAGGGAATGTATTGCAGCAACATGGCAAGGGTGGATAAAGGTGCGAAGGTCTGTGAAACTGATGGCTGAATCCTACCATTCAGCCATTTGTTTCCGTGTGGTTGTGAAATTCATTCCCTTTTTCAGGGAATGTATTACAACAACATGGCAAGGGTGGAAGAGGGTGCGAAGGTCTGTGAAACTGATGGCAGAAGCCTACCCTTCAGCCATTTGTTTCCGTGTGGTTGTGAAATTCATTCCCTTTTTCAGGGAATGTATTGCAACAACATGGAAAGGGCAGACTTGTCAAGGAATAATTATGTTAAGTAAGTCCTACCTGGGATATCAGTGTTCAAATTGCCTGTCAACGAGGCACGAAGTTGTCGGGCAATTTGGCACAATAGAGCTATCCAATCCTGGTACTTCACCTGGATTGGATTGGCGGTGTTTTGGGAATTTCCCTATAAAATTGGTTGACGGCGTAGCCGTCGGCCAATTTTGATGGATTTTGTTTTTTAGGTGTAGTATAGATGATTGATTTATAATTACGAGGCGGTGTAACCGTCGAGTAATTATGTAGAATTGAGCTATCCAATCCAGTTTTTTTTACTGGATTGGATTGGCGGTGTTTTGGGAATTTTGCAGTAAAATTGGTTGTCGGCGTAGCCGTCGGCCAATTTTGCAGGATCCTGTTTTTTTTGTAGCAAGGATGTTTGTGTTATAATTGCCTGGCGGTGTAACCGTCGGGCAATTATGCAGAATAGAGCAATCCAAGCCCGGTTTTTCTCCGGGCCTGGATGCGTGAATTTAAAGTTTTTTTTTGTTGCCGGTCGGTGCGATGGGTAGTAAGACACTCCGGAACCAGTGGGAGAAAGGCAGGGAAAAGTGCAATAAATTGAACATCCGGAATCTGTCAAGAAAAAAACCCTCTAAGAGGGTTTTTTATATTTTTAAGATTGATTTTGATGGTTTTTGTATTTCTCTGTATCAAAACGATCTCTTTTAGCGTTTCTTCTGGCTTTGATAAGAAGTTCTATTTTCTCGTTTAAGCTTGTATTTTTATCTTTGATTGTTTCAACTGCAAGGGCTTCCTGTTCAGTACTGCAAACAATATAGCCTAGTGAAATGGCTTCGGAAACTGTACAGCCTAAAACAAACAAAGGGAAGAATGTTTGGTAAGTGCTTTTGAAGCTTTGCATATCTTCATTTGAGAAATAGTGCTTAACAATGTTAAGCCATGCTTGATAAGTAACATGTTCGTTTGTCCAATCTAGTTTTGACATAAGATTTAAGGTTAATTAATGAGCAAAAGCCCTTTTTCAGGGCTTTTGCTGAATATTTTTTGAGGATTAATTTTTAGCGGCTGGTTTCCGTTTTTTGGTTTGTTTAGGGGTTTCCATCTTTGGAGCTTCCGGTTCGTTTGCCGAAGCAGTAACTTCAACTTCATGTGCGACATTAACATAAAGCGTATGAGTGTTTTCAAACTGATCCGGTTCCTTAAGTTTTGCAATTTCGAAAGTGATGTATTCCTTATCCCCTTTCATGTATTTGACAAGATTAACCTGTGCCATTGGGATTGTGCACCTGATAATTTCAAATTGCTCAAACTTGGTTGCTTTTCCTTTTCCGATGTACTTTTTTTCAAATGTTTTCATGGCTGTAAGTTTTTAGATTAATTATTTGCTTAGTGAATAGCCATGTTCTTTATAAGCACAGCAAGGAGGAATTGGAATACCGGACCCCTTTTTCAGGGGGAGGATATGCCGAGAAATATCCTTGTGTGACAAAGTGAAC
>CAJAXK010000489.1 GCA_903946925.1 uncultured Bacteroidales bacterium
TAAAATATTATATGCTGCTGAAAATTTTGCCATACTGAGATCCATTATTGATACTGCCATTAAAAATGGACAGAATGTGTTGTTTGCTCTGAACACTATTGCCAATTATAAATGAAACTGATTAGTTACTAAAAATGCTTTCCCAACAAACCTATCGCAATTTATAGACGTTATAAATAAGGTGTTCGCGCTTTATGCCAACAAATCACTTAAAGTTGGATGCTTGTTTTGCATAACCGAAAAAACTTGTATCAGGTTTTCCTCTTGCATCTTCTGCGGCATATTGGCCTTTACTGGTTTAACCAGCCTTACAATGCCCATTCCTCTAAAAATCCATGGTATCCAATGGGCTTTTCAATTGGTCGAAACCTTTGGTGGTGATATGCGTGTAAATTTCGGTGGTTTTGCTGCTTTCGTGGCCCATTAGGCTTTGTATGTAGCGCAGGTCGGTGCCATGTTCGAGCATGTGCGTGGCAAACGAATGGCGCAGGGTATGCATGCTCGCTTTCTTTTTTATGCCGGCAGCCTGCATGGCATCCTTCATTATTTGCTGTATGCTGCCTACCGAGTATTGGCCTCCGGTAGCACCTTCAAAAAGCCAAAGCTTGGGTTTGTATTCCTTAAAATATTCGCGCAGCACGGGCAGCAAACGTGTGGACAGCAATGTGTAGCGGTCCTTTTTCCCTTTCGACTGTTCAATGCGCACCTGCATCCGCTTCGAGTCGATGTCGGCAATTTTCACCCTGGTTATTTCGCCCAGGCGCAACCCGCCCGAATAAGCAAGCATTAAAATAGCCTTGTGTTTTATGTTGGCAATGCCCCTGAACAAATCGGCCATTTCCTGTTCGCTCAGCACTGTGGGCAATTTCTTTTCCTGCCGGGGCCTGTCGATCAAATATACTTTCCTATGCCCGCCCAACACCCGTTCGAAATAGAATTTTATGGCGTTTATGGCCTGGTTTTGATACGAGATGGACACCTTGCGCTCGGTTACCAAATACCGCAAAAAAGCTGTTATCAGCCTTTCGTCAATACTGTTTATATCGTATTTATGGTAATAGTTTATAAACTCCTCGAATAGCCCCGAGTACGTTTTTATGGTGTGCCCGCTGTAACGCAGTTCGGTAAGCTTTGCAGTGTATTCCCCGGGGCAAGGCCTGTAATTGGGTATGTCGAAAGCTGAAATCCTGGGTGTTATACCGCTCCCTTTTTGCTCCTCTTCGTATAGTATGCTTAAACCCTGCCCCTTGGCCTTTTCCTTTATGGTTTCCAGAAAATTTTCGGAAAAAGGTATCGTCCACCATTTGTTGAGCTTGTTCCAAACACTGTAAGGCATTTTACCAATCTCGTACGAAAGTTGTTTATTGTATGCAAAAATCAACTTCAACCTGCCTTCGTTGGTTTTTATGATCAATATTTCGTTTTTGCCAATCTCACGGTGCGTTCCTTTATCGGTATGGGTTTCAATACTTTCGTGAACTACAAGTTCGGTAACGCGCTCTTTGAAATAATCTTTTATCAGATCCAGGTTGCCGGGATAATTGGGCACCACCCAGCAGAACTGGCCTTTGTCCCACCGGCTGTAGCGCAGGCCCAATATAAACCGGGTATCAACATCGTTTTTAGGTAATTTTATGGCTATTTTCCGCCCCATTACCGTTATTGAAACCCCGTTTGAAACTGGTTTCGAAAATCCTTTGGCAACAGGTTTCTCGTTTTTAACATCCTCGGCACGGTTTGGGGCATTGGTGCGTGTTTCGTGTTCCATCTCAATTTCGGGGAACAAAGCCAGCAAAGCCGCAAAAGCCTCTTTGGTATCAGGTATATGCCAGGCCCTCATGGTTTTGCTCCATAAGGCGTTGGGTATTTGCTTGAGCTTATAAGCAAA
>CAJAXK010000490.1 GCA_903946925.1 uncultured Bacteroidales bacterium
ATCACTTTCGAAATCGCAAAACTGAAGGAACCGGATCATTTTGATAACACACACACACTTTATGTTAATGTCGCACATGAAGTTGAAGTTACTGCTTCGGCAAACGAACCGGAAGCTCCTAAGATGGAAACCCCTAAAACAACCAAAAAACGCAAAGCAGTCGCTAAAAATTAAGCTGCAAAAAATATTCAGCAAAAGCCCTGGAAAAGGCCTTTTGCTCATTAATTAACCTTAAATCTTAAATCTTATGAATCATCCGGATTGGACAAAAGAAGATGCTTCCTATACAGAATGGGAACATAATGTCAAAAAGTATTTTTTCTCCTGGCAATGGAGAAATTTCAGAAACAAATGGGATGCCTTTCACCCTGCTTATTTGGCTGGAAATACAGTCTATCAAGCTATGAAAGCTTACAAAATCAAACATAATGTTAAAAACTTTTAAATCTTAAAGCTATGCTAAAACTAAGTTGGACAAAAGAAAATGTGTCATTCGTAGAATGGCACCATGAATTGAAAAAACATTTCACAATCTGGGAATGGGAAAAATTGCCCAGTGAAACAGATCCTTTTTTCTTCCTTTTCATGGATGGAAAAACAGTTGCACTAGCCCTAACCGAGGGTAAACTGCTTTTAAGTAATCTGAGTATTAAACCATCTCAATTAAAACCTATGTCAAGCAAAGATTTTACAAATGAAAATGCATCCTTCGTAGATTGGATGAACACAGTTAAATCATATTTCTATATCGAGGAATGGAATAAGATTTTCGATCCTTTTGAAACATTTTACACTTTATTTACTGAGGGTAAATCAGTAATTCAAGCAGTTAAAAAATTCAAACTGGTTGATGAACTGGAATGTTTCGCAATGTATAACCATCCTGGACTTGGCGAAACAGAAATTGCCCTTACAGAAGTATTCCGGGTTAGGATGCAATGGAGAGCAAGAGTTAAAGCCACCGGTGAAGAAATTTTACTCTATGATGATGAGTTCACAGTCTGAAATTAAAATAAATTGCAAAAAGCCCTGGCTTCAGGGCTTTTTGCCTGACTGGTTCTGAATATTCAATATACTGCACTTTTCCCTTACCTTTTCCAAACGGTTCCGGCTTGCCCTGCTACCCACCGCCCCGACCTTCGGGATCGGTGGAACACTCCTAATGCAGCTTTGCCCCCAAATGGTCAAAGCAGCATTTACTTTATCCTGAAAGACCAGGATAAAGTACCGGATGAAATAGCCATGATTGGACTTAACCACTTGTGAAGCCGTTTTCATTTTCAATCTGGCGAACCTTTAGCTCACGAACACCTTTGAAAATAAGTAAGATGTGAGTAATTCTATGTGACCCGTAAAAAATTAATAATACCACATAAAACAGAGCTTCATCCTTCGCTCAGTTTCGTTCCACCGGTCCCGCCCTTGACTATCCAGTTTTCCCTGACTTCATTCCTGAAAAAAAATATACTTGTTACTCCAACTGTACCGGCAACTGTACTGGTTGGTATAGTTGAAAATATGTTCTATCTGCTTGTTTTCCCAACTGTTTCAAATTCATGCCGGGCAACTTTACTGCCAACTGTACTGCCAACTGTACCGGTAACTGTACCGTTACAAACAAGGGAATCTCACGCCCAGGCAATCTTCATTAGGACTGAAGTATTTGCCATTAACTTATTGCACCATACTTGATGTAACAGTTCTAATCTAGAGAAACATAAGAGAAGTTAAGGTTAATTACACAAAAGCACTGACCTTGTTTTTGTTGATTTTTTGAAGCTTAAGCAACTGCCATTTTTGGTAAGGGGTTTGCTCACTTTGCTTCCAGTCCGTTTGCCTGTAACTTCAACTTCATGCATCACCATATAGCGAATGAATCAAACTAATCCCCTTAAGTTTTGCAGAAATTGAAATCCTTTCCCTCTCATAATTCGATTAACTGTACCGGGATTGTGCTGCCTGGCAAATTGCTGAAAAACTTGTTTCCCTTTTGAAATATGTACTTTTTGAAACATTTTATGGCTGTTTTTCTTGTAATTATTATGCAAAGTTGCCACATTCTTATATAAGTTCACTTTGTCACACAAGGATATTTCTCGGCATATCCTCCCCCTGAAAAAGTGGTTCGGTATTCCAATTCCTCCTTGCTGTGCTTATAAAGAACATGGCTATTCACTAAGCAAA
>CAJAXK010000491.1 GCA_903946925.1 uncultured Bacteroidales bacterium
GGCCGGACAATATTTGCTGGGGGCAACGATCAGGAAATCAGTTTGAGCAACACCAGCTACTTTGAAGACGTTCTGGTGCAAAAAGAACTTGCCACAAATACCGTTACACAGCTTACGGAAATGATTTCAATTAATGGGAACGATTTAAGTGTTGGCCCAGGAACACTTAACCTAAATGGCCATTACTTTCGTTGTACCGGCAATGTTGATATATTTGACAATGGGAAAATCCTGATGAGCAACGATACCTGGCTCGAAGTAGGCCCAGGCAATACCCTAACCGTAAACAATGGTGGGCTTCTGCAAATAATTGGATCGGTGGGGCATCTGGCAAAAATAACACGGAATAATATCGGTAATTTTAATTTTAATGTCGAAAATGGCGGTACACTTTCAGCAAACCATGCCATTTTCGAATACACGGGTACTTATGGCGTAAACATCAAAACCGGTGCAATGCTCGACGGATCGAACAACCTCAGCAACTGTATTTTCAGGTATGGTGCAGCGGGCGGGCGACTATTGACCATCAACAATTCGCAGGATATGGAAATAAGCAATGCTGTATTTACTTCCAATTCTACTGGTTGTGTTTACAATGTTTCCAAGACCAGCAATCTGGGCAGCATACGTTTTATTGATGCAACAGGCGATTTTTCGGGCGATTTATACGAGGAAGATAATTATGGAAGGGTTATATGGGGATGGCCACCAAAATCGCTGACGGTAAATGTAATGCTCGAAGGTTTATTCAACCATGTTTCAAACACCTTGAACAAAGCCCGCAATGCAACAGGCGAAGAATATCCGGGCGATGTGGCCGACAAAATTAACATCGAATTGCACAGCGCAAGCAGCTATCCCACAATTGTTTATTCGGCAACCGATGTTGACCTTTCCACAAATGGAACAGCCGAACTTTCCACAATCCCTGGAACCTTATCTGGCTCGTATTATATTTCCGTGAAGCACCGCAATTCTGTTGAAACCGTGAGTGCCAATCCTGTTTCGTTTAGTGGGATAAACGCGAATTATAATTTTACCGAAAATAGCGCCCAGGCATACAACGACAACCTGAAAATGCTTGCCCCTGGGATTTATGGTATTTATGCAGGCAATGTGAATGCTGACGGACAAGTTGATGATTTGGATATCAACCTCATACAATCTTCGGCTTCTACCTTCTCCCTTGGATATTTGCTTACTGATGTTAATGGCGATGGCATTGTAGATGCAATGGATTTGATTATGACTGATAATAATGCAGCCAATTTTATAATGGTAAGGACACCATAAATTCTAAAAAAAACAATTGTAATAAAAGATAAGGCCTATTTGTTTGCAGAAGGTTTATAAAACCAAAACAAGGGGTTGGCCGCTAACAGGCTGAGACTTTTCCTGACTTCGACAATGCGCCACCCTAAAAGTTTTTCCAGAAGTTTTCATCAAATAGACTGGCGATAGATTTGTGTTGTGGAGTTAGGAGCATAGTTTTGGTCATGGTATTTCTGCTTACAGGCATATTGATTTTTATAGTTGTAATGGTTTTTGCTATACCTAGTACTTTATCGACACTCATTTGTAAATTGGCGAGCTTCAATATTCTCTCAAGTTCTTTGTAAACTTTGTAAGCCACAAAACATATAGAAACATGTGCTTCAATTCTTTTTGGGGTAAAGTGGAACATAGGTCTCATTTCGAGTGTGCCCTTGGTTATGCGATATGCTCTTTCAACCACCCACAAAGCGCTGTATTGCCCATAAACTTCGTCAGCCGGCAGTGCTGTGTTGGTAAGGTATCCTTTTAGGCCATCCCACTTTTGGTCATCCTTTATCTTATCCTGGTTTATTGTTACTTTTACGTTATCGGATATTTCCAAAAATTTGTTGTAGCCTTTTTTGTTGATGTTTTCCTTGTTGATGTTTCCGCTTTTGAATGCTTTTCTCAAGCGCTCTACCCCCTTTTCCCTATTGCACCTGTCTTTTTTTGCCCTCTTTTGGGAATAACCCACAATCAACCTGGCATTGCCTTTGTTGGTTTCATTAAATTCGCCATCTCTTTTTTCCAATGACAATATCCATTGTTTAATAGTGTCGTCCTCACTTTTTATCCTTGCCCCTACTATATATTTATAATCGCCTGATTCGAGCATGGCAATGTTTTTCCTGTTCATTAGCCCCGAATCAGCCACAACTACAAAATCATCAAGCGCAAACCGTTGTACAAAATCCTCTACTATGGGGAGCATCGTCCTGCCTTCGTATTGGGAACCATTGAAAATAGAGTATGAAAGCGGGTACCCATCCTTGCTCACCAACAAACCCAGAACCACCTGTGGTTGGCTGTGTTTGCCGTCTTTTGAAAAGCCCGGCTCCCGTAATTCGTCCTCATTATCCGTTTCAAAATACAGGGTGGTCACGTCATAAAACATCAATCCAACTTTCCCGCCCAAAATCTTTTTGGTGTGCTCTACGCTTATTTTCTGTATCTGTTCTTGCTGTGTGTTGTACAATTTATCCAGATAGCGGTAAACCCTGTGTAATTGTACATCTTCGTCAAAATGAGATTTCAGGTATTCTACCGTTGCCGATTTGCTCATTGGCTGGCATAACCGGGCAACTACCAGTTGTTTTAAGATCTCATCTTCGATTTCATCAAACCCAACAAGTTTAAACACTTGATTCAGTATTAGCTGAACCCCATTGATTAAAACGTGTTCAACATTGGATAACAAGTATTCAATAATTTGCTTTTCTTCTACTTCCTTATCGTGAAGTTCAAAAATATCACGATTGCCACTGCAAGACTCAATCCATTGTTTGCCCTGATGGCATAAAGATTCCACCCCTGCATTGTCTGTACCAACACCTATAGTGTGGATCTCGCGATAAATGCCTTTGCGTTTATCAACCACCACCACGCTCGTGCTACCTGACCGGTTTTTCTTTTTGCGTATAAACATACGCAAAAATACAGCTTTTTATGTGCATGCGCCACCCAAATGGGTGGCGCAAAAATTACAACATGCTGTATTATAGAGATATACAAATAATGGTTTTGGGGACTGTCGAAGTCAGGAGGCCTATTTGTTTGCAGAAGGTTTATAAAACCAAAACAAGGGGTTGGCCGCTAACAGGCTGAGACTTTTTGCTGGCGTTTGTTGAATGTTTGATACTGTTTATCCTGAAGGAACATTCTTTCAAATGGTAGGCCGTTATGCCGATCCCTCCATCTGATCCTTCAACTTGACCAAAAGCACATCGACGAAATTTTGCAATGGTTTTTCGGCCATTACAGCTATAAACGGGTTCATATCCGATTCAATAACCAAGTGGACAAGGCATTGTTGCGGGCTGACTGCCTCGATATGTGTATCGAAAGAAAAAGTAAAGGGTAGTTTCCCTTCGCTTTTCATACTGATTTTTACGAAAGGTGTTTTATCAACATGGCGCAACCCGATTTTTGGAAGTCCTTTCACTTCAAAGGAACAGGAATCGCCGGTTGACTGCCATTCGCTCACTTGGTCAGGCAGTAGGCTTCCGAAATTATCAAAATTCCCGAGAAAATTATAAACTTTTTCGGGAAGGCAATTGATGGCTGTTTTGTTGCTTTCTATGCGTTTACTCATTTTCCAAGCCCCCACCCTTTTGGGTTCTCACGCCACTGCAACAATGATTGCATATCGGAATCCTTAATATAATTATGCTCTAATGCTTTAGTGATCATGTAGTTGTAATTTGTGAGGGTATGCAGGCTGCAATTGGCCGCTTTAAAACTTTCTTCGGCATCGCTAAGCCCGTATGTAAATATGGCAACCATGCCTTTTACGTTGCAACCTGCATCACGCAGTGCCTGTACAGCATTGAGGCTGCTTTTTCCGGTCGAGATAAGATCTTCGACAACTACTACTGATTGACCGCTTTCGGCAACGCCTTCAATCTGGTTTTCGAGGCCGTGGCTTTTCTTTTCGGATCGTATATAAACAAAAGGAAGCCCCAATTCCTGGGCCACCAACGCACCAATTGCAATTGCGCCAGTTGCCACACCGGCAATCAAATCAACAGTGCCAAACTCTTCGTTAATGAGCTTTACAAATTCCTGCCTGATATAGGTGCGGATTTTTGGATACGACAAAGTGCGGCGGTTGTCGCAATATATAGGCGATTTTATTCCCGAAGCCCAGGTGAACGGGTTAGAATTATCAAGTTTAATTGCTTTAATTTGCAAAAGCGATTCGGCAGTAATAAGTGCTGTTTCTTCAAAATCTTTTCTCATGCGGCAAAGGTATTTAGTTTTTTTGAATGATAGGGCAGTTTTAATAGGTCAGGATATTGCAATGTGCAAAAGTGAAAATAATGGAATGATTATCAATTTCACTGATAAAACTGCTCTTATTCAGGCATTTGACTGTTTTAAACTTGACTTGAACCTTGCAAATTTAAAAATAAAAACAACACAAAATTTTGCCGAAGCCTGCAAAGATTTCAACAGTATGTTTACCCGCATCGAAGCGGCTGGCGGAATTGTAAGGAATCAGGGTGGTGCATATTTGTTTATTCAACGTTTAGGTTGCTGGGATTTGCCCAAAGGCAAATTGAACAAGGGTGAATTGGTCGCCAATGCCGCTTTGCGCGAAGTTACCGAAGAAACCGGGCTTACCAGACTTAAAATCACGAAGCAACTGCCATCAACTTTCCATATTTATACCGATAGAAAAGGCCGTGAAATACTAAAAGAAACCTATTGGTTCGAAATGTTTTGTAAGGAAGAACAAACCCTTGTGCCTCAATTGGAAGAGGATATTACCGAAGCAAGGTGGTTCACACAAAGCGAATTGGATACCCCAATTCAAAACACGTATGCATCCATCAAGGAATTGCTTAAAGGATATTTGAAGGTATAAATTGGGGCTATTTCCCAAAAATGCCATGTCTATCCTTATTCGTAAGCCACCTTTCAAAAAACCAATGAATTCCATGAAAGAGGACATTTTACTTTTTGTAATACTTATCGCTCATTCAGTGCTTTGTTCTGGACAAGAAAGTAACCTGCACTCAATCGGCTCAGAAAGTAATGCCATAAAATCCTGCCATAAACAAGTTGAAAACAAAACTATCTGTCTTTCAAATTTCACATCTGATACACTCACATATCAGCAATTCAAAAATTGTAACAAAATCACCGTCAAAAGTCTTCCGGGAGAAGAAATCACGTCTTATAAACTCAGCTATTTTCTTTCAGGTGGTACTGATCTTATAGAAAAAATGGTTTTAAACGACAGGCTTTCGGATGAATTTATTCAGGATGTGATATCTTCGGGAACAAAAAAAATAGTTTTCTCCGAAATAACTGGAGCTAAAGGGACTGAAAAAGTCCTATTCGGATATCGCTGTTTTTATTTGAAATAAGATTAAGATAATATGGTGGTTAACCCACTAACCAAAAACACAGGGAATTAATTTTCTAACTTTGCAAAAATCAACAAAATGAAAATCGCTGTTTTCCCAGGTTCCTTCGATCCGGTAACATTAGGCCACGAGTCCATTGTGCGCCGCGCCTTGCCATTGTTCGATAAAATTATTGTTGCCATAGGTGTAAATGCTGATAAAAATGGGTATTTCCCAATCGAAAAACGCCTGGAATGGCTGAACCAAACGTTTGGCGATTTACCCCAAGTAAGCGTTGAGAGCTACAACGGATTAACAGTTGATTTTTGCAAAAACAAAAGAGCCAAATTTATTTTGCGGGGTTTGCGCACTTCGGCCGATTTTGAATTTGAGCGTGGCGTGGCGCAAGTAAACTTAAAACTTGTTCCTGGAATTGAAACTGTTTTCCTGCTCACATTGCCTGAATATGTGATGGTTACATCATCCATTGTTCGCGAAGTGCATAGGCACGGGGGCAATATTGAGCAGTTTATCCCCGAACAGATTTCTATCTGACTTAACTTGGTGAATTAAGAGTTCAAAATTTTTGGCATTGGACCTAATCCTATAAGCACAATCACTTTAAAGCACTAAAATATGGGCAAACTACTATTTGTAGCGGGGCTTGGGCATTATCTCTTTAGAAATTATTTTGATCACGAACCTTAATCTTATGGTTTAAAGCATCACCCATTTGATGTGGCTGGAATTTAAACAGAATCCATCCGGTTTTATATCTTATTCTTTATGAGTTATTTAAACATATCAATAAAAAGCTTACCTTTGCCGCAATTACTGACATTCGCATTTATAAGACGAGCGAACGGGGATCAACCCTATAAATTTTGCCTTAAAATTATCAGGCAATTAATTTGGGAATATCATTCCCAATTTCCAACGATAAAACCTTTGCTTTGCGATATATTTCTGAGGACGTTTGTCTGTCCTCGATTTTAACATTTCATCACTAAAAACAAATATGCAATTCGATTCATTAAACATCATTGAACCCATTTTAAAAGCTGTAAAAGAAGAAGGCTACACCATCCCAACACCAATTCAGGCTGAATCAATCCCAATCATTTTACAAGGTACCGACCTACTGGGCTGTGCCCAAACCGGAACAGGAAAAACGGCGGCTTTTGCCATTCCTATCCTACAATTGCTGAGCGCCAACAAGGCATTCGTCAGAAAAAGAAAAATCAGGAGCCTTATAGTTACACCAACCCGCGAACTGGCAATACAAATCGGCGAAAGCTTTAATGCGTATGGCCGGCATACCGGCATCACAAACACCGTAATTTTTGGTGGAGTGAACCAAAACCCTCAAACCGCACACTTGCTCCGCGGTGTTGATATTGTTATTGCAACCCCAGGAAGGCTTCTTGATCTCTTAAACCAAGGTTTCCTGAATTTGCGCGATGTCGAAATCCTGGTACTTGATGAAGCTGACCGCATGTTGGACATGGGATTTATACACGATGTGAAGAAAATAATAGCGCTGTTGCCAACGAAAAAACAATCGCTTTTCTTTTCGGCTACCATGCCACCCGAAATCGTTAAACTTGCCAGTACCATACTGCACAACCCATCAAAAGTTTCGGTAACTCCTGTTTCGTCAACGGTTGATATAATCAAACAGTTTGTTTATTTTGTTGACAAGGGGAACAAAAATGCCTTGCTGATCGACATACTAAAAGATCAGACTATAAAAACCGCCCTGGTTTTTACCCGGACAAAACATGGTGCCGACAAGGTTGTGAAAATATTGCTGAAACACAACATCAGTGCTGAAGCCATACACGGCAACAAGGCCCAAAATGCAAGGCAAAGGGCTTTGTCGAATTTTAAAGCACAAACAACACGAATTCTGGTTGCCACCGATATAGCGGCACGCGGTATTGATGTTGACGACCTGGAATATGTGATCAATTTCGAAATGTCGAATATTGCCGAAACTTATGTACACCGAATCGGTCGGACCGGTAGGGCTGGCGCTAAAGGTACAGCTTTATCATTCTGCGATGCCGAGGAGAAAGCATATTTGCGCGATATCGAGAAACTTATTTCCAAAAGGATTCCTGTTATTGACAAACATCCTTACCCTCTTATGGATCACAATCCGGTAAAAGCGCCCAAACAACAAGGACGTGGAAGTGCTGGCCATCCCGGGCCAAAACCAACAACCACCAACAATACCCGAAGGTGGGCTGGCAGGTAAAATAACATGTGCAAAGAGAAACTAAAATGAAAACTGCCGGAAATTCCGGCAGTTTTTTTGCTGTGTAGCGGCAAAGGGAAGTACTCCAAGTAATGCTGAACCCTTTGATTAGCCTCTTCACCTAGGCTGCAATAATTAATAACCAAAAAATAGCTGGTTTCAATCGCGCATTGCAGTTTGGTCGAAACCAGCTAACCAAAAAACAAAGTAACCAAAAACCACTTTAATAACTTTGTTCATTAGTTTATATCCAACAACGTAAAAGGTAATACACAAAAGTTGCTTTTTTTTTACTTAACATATACTTTACTTTTTATCTACTTGGTTAACAGTATTATGAAAAGAAGATTTTTCTCTTCTATGTCAAAAAATCTTTTCACAAGGTAAAAGCCAGAAATTCCTTTCCCGAAATTGCCAAAGGTGGAAGATGATTTTGGTGTAAAGCAAATTATGAAAACTGGAATATTGAGTCCACTCCGAAAACCCTTAAAAAAAACCACAGAGGCACAGAGGACACAGAGGCACACAGAGTGTTGTAATCAGCACTATAAACTTTGTGAACTTAGCGAAGCGATATCACGAACACCTAAAGAATAAGCAATTGTGAGTAAACTTAAAGGCTTTGAGCCTTTGTGGCTAAAAAATACTTGTCGGAGTGGACTCAATATTCCAAATCCCTTTTGATCCAATCTTGGGAGTTTACTCAATCAGGTTTAATTCTTAATGTGGCTCAATATCCAAATAATTTCCAAGCGATGTAAAAAACGCCCTAATTTGTAGTAACTTTGCATGTTATACAGTAAATGGTGTAAAAAGCTTCATCTGTTTTTCAAAGAAAATGATCGTGCAAAAACAGGGAACACTAAGTAAAGATCTGAAAATAAACTCCGTGTACCTCCGTGAACTCCATGCCTCCGTGGTAACAATTTGAAATCTAAATGCGGAAATTTACCCCGTTTCTAGTATAGCCTACTTTTTGGTAGGAAGTAATTATTTTCATTGGGTTTGGGATAGCCCTATACTATAATAAGAGTGAAGTAACAACCTAAAAAACAAAGTTATGAAAACCAAGTTTGCATTTTCGGCCCTTGCACTTCTTTTTGGAGTGGGTTTGATGTTTTTCCTTCTGCCGTCCTGTGATAAAGTGCAAGATGTTACCAAAATCAAAGTGAAATTCGAATTGCCGGATAAAACTTTTACCATTGATTCCCTTTCGCACCTCAAAACCGAACAAAACCTGTTTTCGGAAACCTTTACCGCTAATATCGACAGCATTATTGGTGCCAACGAAGGTTTATTGGGCAATGTAAGCTTCTACCAGTTGCAATTAAATGTTGTTTCGCCGGCATGGGTTACTTTAGACTGGATAAACTCGGCTAGGGCTACAATAACACCGGTAGGTGGCGCACCTATTGAGGTGGCAACAACTGCTGCAATAGATCCTTTGGCACGCACTGTTAATTTTGAGGTGAAAAACCTTGATGTTGCCGCCAATATTACAGGGCCATTTGTTTTGGATGTGTATGGCGATTTAAGCGGGCCAATCCCAACTGGCTCGGTGCAAATGCTTCTCGAAAGCGGTATTGAAGTTACCGTAAACCCATTAGGTGGGAAATA
>CAJAXK010000492.1 GCA_903946925.1 uncultured Bacteroidales bacterium
GGGTATGTGCGTAGCAATACACAGCAACGACAAAAGTATGGGATTGTGCCATCTCCAATGCCTTGTATTGCGGGAAGATACCTTCGGATTAGAAACACATTGTATTTTTATAGAGCCTTGATTTTTGGTTACTTTTTGATCAAGCAAAAAGTAAAAAAATCTAAACTGTTTTGACCGAAGTTTTGGTTTTGATGACAGTCAGATAGCACCTCAAAATAAGAATTAGTCCTATTTTTGCAACGAATAGAATTTATATTTCAATATCAGTTCCTATCAATAATCTACATCATTTGATGTATTCCGCATCATCTGCATCCCATCTACCTTTGCACAAAGCAATTGGTATAACTGTAGCAGAATCCATATAATTCAACCTCCGGTTTCTACAATTTCTAACCCTAATGGTTTCGGATTAAACAAATCGGTTCTGCAATGCCCGAAAGAAACACCTAACTAATTGATATGAGATTATTTGCAACGTCAATATTGCTCGCTCTGGCTTTTGCGCTCTGTGCCCAACAGAAACCTGTGGCTATTACCTTGCCCGATGTTGCCTACCCAATATTAGGAATGAAGAAAAGCCCTTCTTCTAAATTTCTTTTCCTAACCCTTGCCGGTGGTCGCTTTTTGCTTTACGATATTAGTAAGGACAATTTATCCGAAAATTCAAAACCGCTTTGGAAGAATTTATCAATTAATGGGTTTGTGCTTGGTGGTGATGCTGAATTTTCGGACGATGAAAAATACATACTCGTTTCGGAACAAAATGCTTCCTATACCGGCGACAAAGTTAAGATTAAACCTGTTGGTATAAATGTACTCGATGCTGCCACAGGCCAGGTGGTTTATGAAACAACGGGAGTAAACAGTGCCCAGTTTTTGCGCGACAATTCGTCCATACTTATAGCTGATGATGAAGGGGTTGCCACATTCAACTTTTTAACCAAAACCAAGGGCGAAAAGAAAATGATCGAGTCGTGCGAAATTGCCTGCCTCAATCATGCCGAAAACTTGCTTTCCGTTTCGTACGATGCCGAAAGAGACCAATTTAAAAAGGAAGAGGGAGCCGGGCTTAACAAAAAAGAGCTGAAAAATGCCACAAAAACCAAAAAACTGATCCGCTTTTACAGGTATCCTTCCATGCAAGATGCAGGAATAATAACCGAGGAGGTTGATGTGGTTTTCAGGATGCAATATACCGCCGACGATAAATACCTTTTGTTTTTTAGCCGTACTAAGCAGGCAGAACATACCCATACCACTTTGCTCAATGGCATCGACAAAACAAGGGATCTCAACCAATTCCAACGCATCCGCATGGAGGATTTTAAGGTTGACAATGCAAATTTTATCTATCAAACCAGCGAGGCTATGGCCAATTTTGATATCACCCCAACGTCAACCTTATTTTCGTACAACGATAACCGTGGTTTTTTTGCGGGCAAACGTGAGGTGTTTGTTACAAATTTCGCCGAGCAACAGGTAATTGTTGGAAAATTTACTTTTCAGGGGCGAACAAAAACCCGAAACCTTTACCAGGCAGCCCTAACCTTTACCAACGACTCAACCCTACTTGTTGCCAATGGCTTGAAACTAACCTATTGGGATTTTACCAAACTGCCTGATTTTGTTGAATATATTGAACCTGTAAACGAAAATGCAATACTCGACCAAGCAGTTGCACAAATGGATGACGATTTGCAAAACCCCGAAAGCTCACTTTCAAAATCCATCTCGAAGCGGGGCATATCGGGACTATACCTAATGAATATCACAATACAAAAAAGTGGCGAAGTGGTATCAATTTTTGCACAATCCGACGAAAAAACAAACATTTCGATGCAAAATTTGTTGAAAGACTTAATTTTAAAATACCGCTTCGACGTAACAGTACCTAAAAACGAAAGAATAAAATTCACCTACACATTTAACCTTTAAACCAATTATTTATGAAAATGAAAACCTTGGCACTTGGTCTTTTTTTCGCTCTTGCAACATCTGTATTTGCACAAAAAACAGAAGAAATGAAAACCGTTTGGGAAACCAAACTTAATTACGAATACGACCTTACAGGTTTAGACGAAAACCTGAAAATAATACATGGCAGCAACGACAAAAATTTCGGCGTGCTCAATGCCGAAGACGGAAGCAAGAAATGGGTAAGCAAATTTTCCGAAATTAGCGAAAACATCAAAAAAGTGGATCTTCAAATCCCAATGTACGAATCAAAGGCTATTTTCCTTTTCGACAAGAAAATGGGTAAAGACTACATGGTGGTTGTGGATATTGAAACCGGTAAAATGCTTTGGAGCACCGGCAAATACCAAGGTATCGAAAACCAGGATGAAATTGTATATATCCCCGAAATGGATGCTTATGCGGTTGTAACAAAAGATGCCCTCACCATGGTAAAAGCACGCACCGGGGAAGAACTTTGGAGCACCAAAACCATGAATACGCCTGTGGGAAGATATATTTATGATGATGTGGAGAAAGCGATTACCATGGTTAACATGCCACGTACTTTCCTGGGTGCTATGTTGAAAGGTTTTAAGAACCAAATACTTAAAGTTAATGTAAAAAACGGTGATGTAATCTGGGAACAAACCTACCGCGGGTTAATTGAGAAAAAAGTAGTTACCCGCGAAGCCGTTGCCAAGTTTGTATTAAACGAAGGCAATAAATTAATGCTTCAACTTAATGGTTTGCAGGTGTTCGACTACCAAACCGGAAAACCGCTTTGGAGCGCTACCTACGATGTAACTTTCGAGGAATTTGCTAGGGTTAAAACCCCTGGCCGGGTTCAGGCTAAAGGTGTTTATGGTGCCGTGGCCGACCCGCTTTACGATGGCGAATTTGTGTATATCCTCGATTTCAAAGGCAAATCATCACAATACGTAAAAAAATATGAAGTAAATTCTGGTAAACTCGTATGGACCTCACCCGAAATAAAGGACGCGAGGGCAATCCCGGGTTTGTATATGGTTGATGGGGTGCTTTTGCTACAGGTTGGGGGAGCTGTTGAAGTGCAGGGAATAACGGTTCAAACAACGGCAAACTCAACGGGTACTACTACCACAACCTACAGATCAATAAACTATCAAAATGTGAAACCGTATAATGTTCAGGCATTTAATGTAGCCGATGGCAAGCAAATATGGGAAAGCGACCGGTTTAAAAAAGGTATTTCCAATATGTTCCTAAATGGGAAAGACCTTATTGTTTGCAGCGGCAAAGCTTTATACAATGTTGATTATAAGACCGGGAAAGAAAAATATGAGGTTTCGCTCGATGCTGACGATATTTCGCTTGCCGAAAAAATTATCGACCCTACGTCTTTGGGCGAAACCGTAAATAAGGACAATGTAATTATTGTAGGCTCAAAAGGCGTAAGTGCCCACAACATGAAAACAGGTGCAAAAGTATGGGCCAACAGGACCAAAACCGGCGATTTCAACGGCATTTATGGAACCACAGCTTTTTACCAAAAAGAAAATGACGATCAGTTTGCCATAGATGTAAACTCAGGCAAAGCAACATTTTATAATGCGCGAAAAGACTCAAAATCCGAATATTCGTCGGATGGCAACTATCTGTATGCTTTCGAGAAAAAAGTGGTAACCAAATTGTCAACGAAATAGTATCGCTTTTCGTAAACTATAAGGGTGGGGCATAAAGCTTCACCCTATTTTTTGAAAAATAAGCATTGGATAATTTCTTACATCAATTACCAAAACCCAAATTGCTATTGGCTCTTAAATGCATCGTTTTCAGCAATTCAACTTCAAATAGAATGAGGTTTTTTTCAAGCACTACGATCAATATTTATTAGATGAGGAGCAATACTTGAAACCAACAAAACGAACCTTGTTCATATTTTATATTGTTCTATATTTGCCACCCAAATATTTCTTCCGATACCACTCAATATCAATCAACCAATAACCCAAGTCCTTATTTTAACCCATCACCTATGATTTTCAAAACTTTACTCCTTGCAACACTTCTAAGTGTTCTGGAATGGCCTTTAATGGCCCAAAACGATGTTGTGTATCCAACAGTTCTTGGGCAAGGCACATTAAAAGGGATTTCGCAACCTTTAAAGGATATTCCGCCTTTAACAGCAACCGAAATGGAGGCTTTAAAACAAAAAGCCGAACAAAAAATGTTGAACAAAAAATTGCGGAACCGCGAGTATCCATTTGCCGAAACCGCCATGCCTAAAGGCCCTGATGCTGCGTGGCAGAAAACTATGGGAAATACGGTAAGCCCCAAAGCACCTATCGTAAATTTCGACGGACAAACTTCACCTTACTATCCGCCAGATTGTAATGGAACTGCCGGCCCAAACCATTACATGCAGACAATCAACACTACTTATGCCATTTACAGCAAAACGGGTGCATTACTTGCAGGTCCAACCAATATGAACCTGCTTTTCGGCAGTGTAACAGGAGCTAACTACAACGATGGCGATCCTCTGATCCTTTTTGATGAACAAGCGGATCGCTGGTTAGCAGTTGAGTTTTCGATAAGCGGAGCCAATAACTATATGTTGATAGCTGTTTCTACAACAAATGACCCCACCGGAACCTGGTATCAATATTCGTTTGATGTTGCCGATATGCCTGATTATGAGAAATTCGGGATTTGGCAGGATGGATATTATATGGGCGACAACAACGGAGGCAGTAACGATACGTATGTTTTTGAGCGTTCGGCAATGCTGACAGGTGCGGCTGCGCCCAAAATGGTGGGTTTTTCGAATGCTTGGTTGCCAGTAACTATTGATGGGTTTATTTGTGTGCCACCTGTTGATAACGATGGTGCGTTTGCACCCGCAGGTTCGCCAGGTTTGTTTATTGCCATGAACGATGATGCTATTGGTGGTGGAAGCGACCAATTGTGGATTTACGAATTAGCAGTAAACTGGGCAAACACAGCATCCTCAACATTTTCGCGTACGCAACAAATAAATGTTACGGCATTCGATAGCAATTTTGGCAATACATGGAGCAATATCCCACAACAAGGGGTTACCCAAAAAGTAGATGCCATTCCTCAGGTAATAATGAATGTGCCACAGTACCGCAATTTTGGGACTTATCAAACTATTGTTTGTTGCCATACTGTTGATGTGGATGCAACTAACCATGCAGGGGTAAGATGGTACGAATTACGAAAAACCCCTCCCTCAACAACTTGGGTCGTGCGTCAAACAGGAACTTACGCGCCTGATGTCCATTCACGCTGGATGGGAAGTATCATGCTTAATGCAAATAATAAAATTGGTCTGGGATATTCTATTTCCAGCAGCACTATGTATCCAAGCATCCGCTATACCGGGCAATCTGCGGGTGCCTACGCGAATGGTTTGGGCGTAATGGACGTACCAGAGGAAATTATTCAAACCGGAGCAAATTCCCAAACAGGATATAACCGCTGGGGCGATTATTCCTTAATGTCAGTGGATCCTGCCGATAATGAAACTTTTTGGTTTACAACCCAATATATTGGAAGCGGTGGTTCGCGTAAAACCAAAATTGCTTCCTTTAAAATAGGCAATGCACCTGTTGCTACCACTCTTCCTGCAACTGCCATCACCAGCACCACAGCGACAATCAATGGCACAATAAATCCCAACTCGTTACCAACTTCCTATCATTTTGAATGGGGTACAACAATTGCCTATGGCACCAATACTGCTATAATATCTGCCGGAACCGGTTCAACAAATGTGCCTGTTTTCGAGAACCTTACAGGATTAGTTTCAGGTACAACTTATCATTTCAGGGTAGTAGCAACCAATTCGGATGGCACAACCAATGGCTCGGATCTTACTTTTACCCCCGGAGGTGCTGTGGTTACAACAACTGCCGTTACCGGAATTGCGCTTACAGCAGCAGTTTCAGGAGGAAGTGTTAGCACCGATGGTGGTTCTGCAGTTACTGCACGTGGGGTTTGCTGGGCTACTACCGCTAACCCGGTTGCAACCGGAAACCATACAACAGATGGAACGGGTACAGGAACTTTTGTCAGTAATATTACAGGCTTGTCGGCCAATACATTATATCATGTAAGGGCTTATGCAACCAATGCAAACGGAACTTATTACGGAGCAGACCTTACTTTTACCACACTTTGCGGCGTTTATACCCTGCCATTCACCGAATCTTTTTCAGGCTCTTCGATCCCAACATGCTGGTCGCAATTGGATAACCAGGGTGGTGGCCAGATTTGGCAATTCGGCACCATTACCGGGCAATCCCCAAACCCTTCACTCACTGGTAATTATGCTTATTTGAACAGTGATGCTTACGGAAGTGGGTTTTCGCAAAATGCCGACCTTATCAGCCCTACCATTGACATGAGTGGTTTTTCATCTGTTAACTTGCAATTCAAACATTATTTTAAAAGTTATACTGGCTCTTCTGGAACACTTTCTTACAGCATCAACAATGGTTCAACCTGGACTGTTATCCAAACCTATACAGCTACTTCGGCCACTAACCCTGTAACGTTTAACCAGGCTATTGCTGGAGCAGTTGGTCAATCAGCAGTTAAATTCAAATGGAATTATACCGGATCATTTGGCTATTACTGGGCTATTGACGATATTAATATTACCGGTACCGGTGTTGTTACCCTTGCTGTTACACCGGCAAACCAAAATGTAACCCCACCTGCCGGAACCACCCCATTTACTGTAACCACCACAGCAAACTGGACAGCCACAAGCGATGCTGCATGGTGTACAGTTACCCCTTCGGGAACAGGAAATGGAACATTAACCGCAACTTATACACAAAACACAGGAGCTGCTTCACGGGTAGCAAATATCACAGTTGCTGCAACAGGAGCAACTTCAGTAATTGTAACCGTAACTCAGGGTGGAACATCCCCAACTTTAACCGTTACACCACCAAATCAGAATGTTGCTGCAATAGCTGGCACCACACCTTTCACAGTAACATCTAATTCAGCCTGGTCAGTTTCCAGTAATGCCGCCTGGTGTACAGTTACCCCATCAGGCACAGGAAATGGCACTATAACTGCAAC
>CAJAXK010000493.1 GCA_903946925.1 uncultured Bacteroidales bacterium
ATGCGGCATTACCAATGCTTTTAGCTACGACATGAACGCGGCTTGTTCCAGTTTTTTGTATGCACTTACCGTGGGGCAAAAATTTGTTGAATCGGGAACCCACAAAAAAGTAATCATCGTAGGTGCTGATAAGATGTCAGCTATTACCGACTATTCTGACCGGGCTGTTTGTCCGTTGTTTGGCGATGCATCTGCCGCAGTTATGCTGGAACCTTCAACCGAAGATGTTGGTATAGTTGATTCTATTTTCAGGACCAATGGCGTTGGCCGTCATCACCTGTACATGAAAGCTGGCGGATCGCAGCGCCCGGCAACACACGAAACCGTTGATAATAAAGAGCATTTTATCTATCAGGATGGGCAAACCGTTTTTAAATGGGCCGTATCGAAAATGGCTGATATTTCAGTCGAAATGATGGAAAAACACAACCTGAAACCGGAACAACTTGCATGGTTAGTCCCCCATCAGGCCAATATGCGGATTATTGACGCAGTTGCCAACCGCATGGGACTTGAAAAAGAAAAGGTTATGATTAACATCGAGCGGTACGGAAATACTACAAGTGCAACTATTCCGCTATGTTTGTGGGAGTGGGAATCCAAGCTGCATAAAGGCGACAATGTAATCCTTGCTGCTTTTGGCGGTGGTTTTACTTGGGGCTCGACTTTGCTCAAATGGGCGTATGATACTAAATAAGTAGATTGGTGGATAATAAGAAAAGGAGAGGGGAGACTGGGAGAGGGGAGACTGGGAGAAAGGTGAAGTGGAGAGGGGAGATTTTGTAACAAGAAATATTTTACAAGCCCTGCCGTTTTTGGTGGGGTTTTTTATTTACAGTTGCCTCATTTCTTAGGCCCCGACCCAATTAAATTCATCAAAAACAAGAGAAACAGCATCTTCATATTCGTCAAAACGGTTTACTTTTTTCAGTTTCTTAAAAACTTTGTGCGGGTCGTTAAACGACATCGAAAGATAAGACCAGTATTCTTTCAATACGCTGATTGCTGACAGGTTATCGTTCATTTGCTTCCGGTATGCAAAATACAAATCGTTGATAAATTGCCTGATATGTTCCTGTTGATTGTCAACAATAGTTAGGTCTTTGATTTTTGCGGGTAAAAACGGATCCCATAACAAGCCACGCCCAATCATAAACGAATTGATCGTATTGAATTGTTTATCAAAGCATTCAAAATCTTTACGGAAAAAAATATCCCCATTATACGTCAGTGGTGGCGAAATCAGGGGAATTAGTTTTTCAAAAGTTTCCAGATCGGTTTTCCCTGTATAAAGTTGCTTTCCGGTGCGGGCATGTATGGTCAATCCAGAAATAGGATAATGGTTGAAAATGGGGACAAGATCAAAAATTTCGTCAGCCGAAACATAACCCAGCCTACACTTAATGGAAAACTTGATATTGATTTCATTCATTACTTTGCCTAAAATATCTTCCACCATCACCGGAAACGGCAACATCCCTGAGCCACGTTTCTTGTTGGCAACCTGCGGATAAGGACAACCCAAGTTCCAATTCAACTCATCGAAACCAAGTCTTTCGCAGAAATTTGCAAAGCGGATAATTTCATCCGCATCTTTGCTTAAAATTTGTGGCACAACTGGAATCCCATTTTCGTAAGGATGCCCAAGTTCAGCAAGTTTTCGGGGCGGAAGTTTGCTGCTGTGGTGAATAGTTGTGAAAAAAGGTGTAAAAAACTTGTCAACTCCCTGAAAATGCTTTGCATACACCAAGCGGAAGGTAACCCCTGTAATTCCCTGAAAAGGGGCTAAATATATTATTGGAAGTTGCTGCAAGATATAGTTTAAGGTATTTGATGATAGGTGGGATTTATAACTAAGTTTTGCGAAAAAACAAAAGTACAAAGTTTTCATTTTCGATTATTGCTTACTTTTGAACACACTGGGTGCGTTCGGTATTGCAGCAGATTTTTGTTCCGTTCAGCTATCAATGCTCTTTTTCAAGAGGCTGGAGCAAAAACCTTTTTGAAAACAATCGTTTTGGAACCTGTAATTGCGTAGATATGAAAGAGTATAAATTTGAAGCAGTGATTATTAAACACGAAACACTCGATTCAGGTTTCATTGAATTCCCTTATGATGTTCAGAAAGAATTTGGTAAAAAGGGTCAGGTAAAAGTGAAGGCATTTTTCGATGGGTTCGAATACCGGGGATCGCTGGTGAAAATGGGCCACCACTGTCATATAATTGGCCTAAACAAAAAAGTTCGCGGGGCAATAGGGAAGGCTCACGGCGAAAAAGTGGGTGTGGTAATTTATGAGGATATTGAAGAACGTAAAGTTGATTTGCCCACCGATTTGGAAACAGCCCTGAAAGCGTTTCCAGCCGCAAAAACATTTTTCGATAGCCTTTCGATTACTCATAAAAAGGAATATATCGAATGGGTTACATCCGCAAAAAAATCAGAAACCAGAATTTCAAGGATTGAAAAATGCATTAAAATGCTTGATGCAAAAATGAAAGAACGCAAACCAAAAAAATAAAAGCTCACAAACCCAGCTCCAAAACTAAAATCGAAGAACAGGTTCTATCCAAAAATCAGATTGCCATTTTTTTTATGTCAATTTCAGAAAATGGTGGATGAGCAAGCCGTTTTAAGTTTAATTACCAATAAAATTATTGCCAAAACCATGATCCAGCCACCAATCGAAAACAAAGTTTTTGATAAAATAGACTTTACTACAACCCGCATAGCAAGAGTAGAATATGACAATTGTATATTCAAAAACTGCAATTTTTACAGTACCAATTTGTCCAACATGATTTTTCGCCAATGTAGTTTTGATGGTTGCGATTTCAGTTTGTCAGAATTCAAAAACACAACTTTACACGACATTAATTTCACAAATTGCAAATTGCTGGGTGTACAATTTAGCGAATGTAACAGTTTTTTGCTTTCGGTTAGTTTTGAGGATTGTGTGCTGAATATGGCAGTATTTTACAAGCTGAAACTAAAAAAAACATCCTTTAAAAACTGCAATCTCCATGAATCCGATTTTACTGAAACGGATCTAACAAGCTCAATATTTGATAACTGTGACCTTCAACGAGCCATATTTTACAATACCAACCTCGAAAAAGCTGATTTCCGGACATCGTACAACTATACTTTCGACCCCGAACGCAACCGAATTAAAAAGGCCAGGTTTTCACGCTTAGGTGCAATCGGATTGCTGGAGAAATATCAAATTATAATTGAATAGAACAGAAATAAGCTTTCCATGGATGATTTGAATTAACAGAATCCAGAATCCTGAAATAAATCCAACAGTATGGTTTGTCAGGAAATGTAGATCAACCCGCAATCCGACATCCGCAATCCGCAATCCGCAATCCGACATCCGACATCCGCAATCCGACATCCGCAATCAACTCCCCTCAACCGCTTTTTCCACCATTTTTATATACACATCTAACCAGCCTTTCCACTCATCCTCGTTGGTCAAAGTTGAATTGTGCCATAAAGGCATAAAGGTTCCGCCCACTTTTTTAACTTCAGTAATAAGCTCGCCAATCTCTTGGTTTGCCTGTTCGGGTGTAAGCTTCATGTATTGGTTCAGGGTTCCATCCATAACAGTAAAAGGGTGCAAAATCAAATCGGTAGGCAAATCCTGATCCAGATCGTAGAAAGGATAAGGGGTACAAATGGATGCCCTAAACCCGGCGACTTCCGCGTAACCCATTGTATAATCGTGTGTTATGTCGTTGTTTATAAGGTTTCGGTAAGTTTCGGGAAGTATTAGTTTCAAGAAATGCTGACGGCTGTGGTTTACCTCGCGTTTCAGGATTTTGGCAAGCCTAGCAATTTCAGTCGAGATGAGCGAAGGCTGTAACGATGATGCATACGAAGGGTGGATCCCAATTTCGGAATAATCGGCCAAAAGCCGGATCAAAGCTCTGAAATACCTATTGTTGTGAGGGATATTTTTATCGTTGGGGCCATAATCGGCCAGAAGTATGAAATAAGTAGCCCTGTATTTGTATTTTTTCTGCAACATCATCTGTAGTTCGAAAGTGTCGAACGGATCGTGTTCCAATCCCACTAAAACCCTCGCCCTTTGTTTGACATTATCGAAATCCTTCTTTTGCAAAGCTTTAAAAATGCCGCCAATTGCACGGGTCAGCCCTTTATTTTTATATGCGTAAGCAGCATCCACATCAATGGTAGGGGCAAATTCGTATTTTGGAAGCCTAAAAACCAAATCGGGGAACCGGGTTTGTAGAATCTCTTTCAACATGAGTGACCAAGTATTTACCACTGGTTTTTGCAGGTATCCTTTCTGAAACGCATCGCTTCCAGATGCCAGAAATCGGTTATGCTCATCACGGAGATGTGGCAAATATTCTTCGTATCGGCTTGTTAAATAGAAACATGCAGCAAATAAATCGAAGGGTAGAGCAGATTTATCGTCATGACAAGGAAAGAATACAATCCCATTCTTGAAAACGAAATGCGTAAGATCAATTGCTGAGATTTTACTCTCGAAAAGCAAATGGTTGGACGCGAAAAACAGAAATTTGGGATCAACTTTAACCCCATAAGAAAATTTTGCTCCTGAATGGGATTCAAATTCTGAAACATCCTTTGTAAACTTTATGGGAAGCCCTAACAAGCGCACAAGCACTAGCTGCATGGCATAATGCAAGCGGTTGGTTTCTTTAGGGACAAGGATTAATACCATAAACAAAAAAGTTATTAAGCAAAAGTAAGCTTTTTGTTGGGTAACCAAATGCCACTGAATGCAAATCCTTTATTTTTGCAGTTCACCGTAACCCTCTATGATGGAACTACTCACTAAATATTTCCCTGAAATAAATGCGGATCAAATTGAAAAATTCAAGCATCTCGAAGAGCTTTACCAGGACTGGAACAGTAAAATCAATGTTATTTCCAGGAAGGATATGGATTATTTTTATGAACACCATGTATTACATTCGTTGGGAATTGCCAAAATACAGCGGTTTCAGCCCGGATCGGCAGTTTTGGATGTTGGAACAGGGGGCGGTTTTCCTGGAATTCCGTTGGCTATCCTATTTCCGGAAACCGAATTCCTTCTTGTTGATTCGATAGGCAAAAAAATAAAAGTAGTGCAGGAAGTAGCAAAATCGGCAGGCATCCACAATGTGGAAGCAATACAGTTGAGGGCTGAGGATGTGAAGCCAAAATTCGATTTTATCGTAAGCCGTGCCGTAACCACTTTGCCTGAATTTATAAATTGGGTAGGGAAAAATATTAAAAAAGAAAGCAAACATGAATTAAAAAATGGGATCCTTTATCTTAAAGGTGGTGATTTGGAAGCAGAATTAGCCCCATTTAAGTCAAAAAGCAAAGTCTATCAACTTAGTGAATTTTTTGAGGAAAGTTTTTTTGAAACGAAAAAAGTGGTTCATGTTGGCTTATAACTTGCCTTTCTGAATAAAGTGCGCAATTCTTCAGTTTTCTGAAAAACAAGTCCCTTTTTTAGTACTTTTAGCGCAGCTAAAAAAGTGCGATTAAACAAAGTTAAATAATTGCTTCAAAGTTGATATTGAGGTATTTAAGGTTCAATCGCATTGATTTTTTGGGGAGTAAGCTTAAAATAGTATTGGGGATAGAAAGAATACAATGCAATTGCAAATCATACAAAATAAGATTTATGACATCAGAGGTCAGAAAGTGATGCTTGATTTCGACCTTGCAATATTGTACGAAACTGAAACCAAAAGGCTTAAAGAAGCAATAAGACGGAATATTGACCGTTTTCCCTCTGATTTCATGTTTGAAATCACTAAAAGTGAATTTGAGATTTTGAGGACGCAAATTGCGACCTCAAAACGAGGAGGTGTCAGGTATCTCCCTTTTGCATTTACAGAACAAGGGGTTGCCATGCTATCAAGTGTATTGAACAGTTCTAAAGCAATACAGATTAATATGCAAATTGTAAGGGCTTTTGTTTTCGTTCGACAATATGCCTTGTCACATCAAGACCTTACTGAACGACTGATGGAATTAGAGGGTAGATATGACCAGAAATTTAATGATGTTTACGAAGCATTGAATTATCTTCTGGAAAAAGACACATTGACAACAGAACAGAAAGAGCGCCAAAGGATAGGATATAAATTATAAATACCAACAACTCACAATAAATAATCCATTTACATAAAATGAACAAAGAAATCTTTAACCTGGAACCCACAACTGTGTGGAAAAATTTTTACAGCCTTACCCAAATCCCACGTCCTTCGCACCACGAAGAGCGCATCCAGAAATTTATGTTTGATTTCGGCACCAAGCTTGGCCTCGAAACCATAAAAGATGAAGTTGGGAATATCATCATCCGCAAACCTGCTACACCAGGAATGGAAAACCGTAAAGGCATTGTACTGCAAACCCATCTCGACATGGTGCCGCAGAAAAACAGCGACAAGGCACACGATTTCGCTACAGATCCTATCGAAGCTTATGTTGATGGCGATTGGGTTACTGCTAACGGTACAACGCTCGGCGCTGACAATGGAATGGGTGTTGCGGCAACCATGGCTGTTTTGGAAGCAAAAAACCTTGTTCATGGCCCTATTGAAGCCTTGTTTACATGCGATGAAGAAACAGGTATGACAGGAGCTTTTGGGCTGAAACCCGGAATTTTTCAAGGCGATATTCTTTTAAACCTCGATTCGGAAGACGAAGGCGAATTGTATGTGGGCTGTGCTGGTGGAACCAATGCCAACGCAGCTTTCGATTATACTGAAGAACCCGTGCAGGAAGGTTTGGCTTCGTTCAAGTTGTCAATTACCGGCCTTAAAGGAGGCCACTCAGGCTTGGAAATTATTCTTCAGCGTGGCAACAGCAATAAACTGATGAACCGCTTTTTACAACATTCGGTTGTTGAACATGGCCTCCGCTTGGCATCAATAGAAGGCGGCAGCCTACGCAATGCCATCCCACGCGAATCTTTTGCAGTGGTAACGGTTCCCTCTTCCAAAGCCGACGAATTTGTTAAATGTGTTGGCGAATTCGAAAAACTCTACCGCAGCGAGCTTTCAGCAACAGAACCCGATCTGAAATTTGCCATTTCGGCCACATCAACACCTAAATCGGTAATTGATGCAACTTCGCTTGATAAAGTTATGAAAGCTATCAATGCTTGCCCTAATGGTGTTATGCGCATGAGCGACGACATGATTGGGCTTGTGGAAACCTCTACCAACCTTGCCAGCGTAAAATCGGACAACGGTAAAATTTTTGTTCAATGTTTGTTGCGTAGTTCGGTAGATTCGGCCCAGCAGGATTTGGGCGGGATGATTAAAGATGTGTTTGAACTTGCAGGTGCTAATGTTGTGCTTGATGGAACTTATCCAGGCTGGAAACCAAACATGAAATCGGCCATATTGATTACCATGCAGGAAGTATATCAGAAACTATATGGCCGCATCCCAGAAATAAAAGCTATACATGCAGGCCTCGAATGTGGGCTGTTAGGTGGGGTTTATCCAAACTGGGATATGATTTCGTTTGGCCCAACAATACGTTACCCACATTCGCCAGATGAAAAAGTGCATATAGCATCAGTCGAAAAATTCTGGAACTATCTGGTTAACACACTACAAGATGCGCCGATAAAATAATTTGAAGTATCTTAAACAAATCGTAAAATCCTTGCTTTCGATAAATATTTTGAGGGCAAGGATTTTTTTTACAAAGCTCTTGGTTATATGGATACTTTTTATACCTTTGCACCCTTAAAAACTACCAATCATGAAAAGGACTTTCCAGCCATCAGTAAGGAAAAGAAAAAACAAACACGGATTCAGATTAAGGATGTCAACTGTTAATGGACGCAGGGTATTAGCTGCACGCAGGGCACGTGGGAGAAAAAAATTGACTGTTTCCGACGAAGGGAAATAATCTTTCCTTACAAGACTGTTCGTTTACTTAACGGGTTTATATAGTATTACGCATCTCGGAGGAGGCTCACAAGCCTACCTCCTTTTGTTTTTATATCTATGTCAAAATTGTATCAGGTTTGTTGTTGGGAATTGAGAAACGCCCACTGACTAAAGTCAGTGGGAATTGAGATATTGCTTTAAGTGTTCAAGGAGCAAGTTTTGATTTCCATTGCCACTGACTTTAGTCAGTGGCAATAATAGAATGAAGTACATGACTAAAGTCAGTGGGAATTGAGCCACTAACTAAAGTCAGTGGGAATTGAGGGATATTAACATTTAGTGTTCAAGGAACAAGTTTTGTTTTTCTATTGCCACTGACTTTAGTCAGTGGCAATAATAGAATGAGCAACTGTTTATTGTAAGCAGCAGTATATATGATTGAAGTTGTCCACAAGATTAATCATTGAATTTCTGGAAACCATACCTGATAATAAATTCATCATATTCCTCCTTAAAGGTTTTTATCCTATGATGCTCTTCCTGATTTTTAATGTAGTTTCTCACTTTTTCAATAATTGATTCCGATACAGACACAGCAAAATATTCCTCCTGCCATTCAAATTTTAGTGCAGTCAATTGATTTTTGTTAATCCAGAACGACGATTCCCCTTTTATCAATTGCATCAATTTTTGCAATGTTTGGTCAGAACCTAATGAAATCAAACAATGACAATGATCGTCAAATCCATTAATGTAATCAATGAAAATACCCTTCTCTTTTGCATTTTCGCGGATGTGCTTCCAAACCATTTGTCTTAATTCCTTTGAATCAAGAAATGGGACCCAGTTTTTTGTGCTCCAAACAAAATGAATGTAAACTTTGATAAAGGGCATAATGTGTAGATTTAGCAACATGTTTTTAACCAACCGAATGTCAATATTTTTTACAATCGAAAATTTTAGTTTTTCACATATCACATATTTCTATAAATGAAGTATGTAATATGTTGATTACATGAAGCATGGATAAATTCAAGTAAGTTGAAGCCCTTATTTGACGCTGTTTTATCCCGACTCCAACCTCCGTAAACGCACTAAATTTGCTCCGCCCCCCAATCTCCCACCCAGTTTTCATCAAATTTTTAGCTTGCCTGCGCAATACACTTAGCCTTTATGCTCACACTTTCTCACAGTATATTTCTCCAAGGCTTTCAAGTTTACTTCCACGCCTATGCCGGGGCCAGTAGGAACTGTTATGGTTCCATCAGGGTTGAGGTTGAACAACGGTTCTACAATATCTTCGGTATAGTATTTCTTGTTAGGCGAAAGGTCGCTGGGAAGTATGAAATTAGGCAAGGAAGCCAGCGCAACATTGCCTGCCCGACCTATGCCCGATTCGAGCATACCGCCATGCCAAACTGGGATATTCATGCTTTCACAATAATCGTGGATTTTAATTGATTCGGTATATCCTCCAACGCGTCCAGGTTTTATGTTGATAATGCGGCAACTTTTCATTTCGATTGCTGCACGGGTATCGCCTAATGAGTGGATGCTCTCGTCAAGGCAGAGATCGGTTTTTATTTCGCGCTGCAGTTTGGAATGATCGAAAATATCGTCATATCCAAGTGGTTGCTCAATCAGCGAAAGATTGTATTTATCCATCTCTTTGAAAACAGGTAGATGTTCGAGGGTATAAGCCGAATTGGCATCAACTTGTAGCAACATATCAGGATATTCGCGGCGAAGCGCTGCAATAAACTGCAGGTCGCGGCCCGGGGCAATTTTAATTTTGATCCGCTGATAGCCTTCTTTCATGTATTTCTCCATAACATGAAGCAAATCAGGAACCGTGTCGCTTATGCCAAGACTAACCCCAACTTTTATCTTTTTCTGCGTTCCGCCTAACATTTTCGACAAAGAAATCCCTTTCGATTTTGCGAAAGCATCGTATAATGCAGCCTCAAGTCCTGCTTTAGCCATCATGTGGCCACGAACTTTTGCATAGCTGCCAATGGCTTCTTCAACACTCGAAATATCCTTCCCAATTATAGAAGGGATTAAGAAATCGTTGAGGATATGCCAAGCAGTCGGCACGGTTTCGTAAGAATAAAAAGGGGTTTCTTCGGCAACGCACTCTCCCCAGCCGGTAATGCCTTCGGCATCAACCCGCACCATAATGTGCTGTTCGTCATATTCGGTTCCCATTGAGGTAACAAAAGGGGTTACCAATATCATTTTTGTGTGGCGTAGTTCGATTCGGTCAATTCGCATGATGGTTAGTTTTTTTTTGGGTTTAGGCTGTTAGGCTTTTAGGTGTTTAGGCTGTTAGGCTTTTAGGTAGATAAGAAATATGAATTGGTAAACATCCAAAATTCAACATCCGACATTATTTTTTCATCACCCTCAAAACCGGGTAGAGTTCGCCAATTTTCAACAAATGTGCATACTGCTTGTAGGTTACAAGTCCAAGTTCCGATTTTGGTTCAAGTGCCAAAACCAAGAGGTTGCCTTTTGGCTGTGCAGTTGGGATATATAAGTATTCAGAAGCAGATATTCCGCCCTGAATTTCCATTGTTTCAACCTTTGGGTTAATAATTATATCCCGTTCAAAATCAATTGAATCTATGGCACTGATAAAATACTGTTCAATTTTTACATCCTTCAAATCTTTAAATTCGGCTGTGGCGAAAGCATGTAATCCTGCCCATTCAACCAGTTCCTTCATTTGTTTCGGAATTAGATACCCCTTAGGTTTCAGCACATCAAACATGGATTTTACAACCGGGCGGTAATCGTTTACCACTACCACAGTATCTTTCTTGGTTGAATACGAATACAATGGCAACCTGAGTTTTTCGCCGTTTGCAACATGCTCCGATTGAATGGATACCTGCGAATCAGCTTTGCCTTTTACCAATAATTTGCGTTCGGACAAAACCAATTTTTGAATTTCCTTTTTATTATGATAAACAAACTCCAGTATTCCACGCATTCCGGTAAATTGCCCTTCGGAACGGAGTTTTAGATTTTCAAGGTAGTTATCGGAGCCGTTCATGCCTTCCTGTATAAACGAAAGAGTGTTCTGTATCCCGAAACTTTGCCGCCCATCGTTGATATCGAAAGTGCTATGCCTGAAATAATCCACTTCGGGCGGGCCGCCAGGGCAGTAAACAAACGAACTGAAATTGTTGTCATTCAGGTAATTCAGCCAATAAGGAAACACTTTTTCTTTCGACAATCCCCTTATTTTTTCCGAAACATTCGGATTGGTCGTAATGCCAAGTGTTTCCATAGAGTTTTTGCGGTAACCGTATTTTTTCCATTCATCGCTGTAAGGCGAATATTCATGCACATCCATAGTTACTTCAAACAGATATTTATCGAAAAATAAGTGCAAAGCCCTGGTTTCATGCTCACTGAGGATGAGGTGGTTGCGGTTAAGGTCGGCATTGTTGCCATTTCGCCTTGTATTGGTTTCCGAACCATCGGGGTTCATTTGCGGAATGATGGCAAAATCGATTTTATCGAATAAATACTTGTTTTCGGGTTTAAGCAAGTCTTGTGCCAATAGCAATGCGCCTTCTTTGCCCGATTGCTCGTTGCCGTGCTGCTGTGCTAAAAACAGCACTTTAAGCTTGGATTTATCCTTGCCAAATTCGGATGCGGAAAATTTTAACGCATACAGGTTTCGCCCCAGCACCGATTGGCCAATAGTTTCGACTGTTAACAAATCCGAACTTTTATCCAATTGCAAAATAAAATCGGTTAATTCCTGATAAGAAGTTACTCGGGCAAACTTGTTTTTTTCGGCAGGAAGGGGAATTTGCTGTGCGAAATTATTCCCAAAAGCTAAAAATACTAAGACAAGGCAAATGGATAGTTTCATTTTGTTCAAGTTTTTATCCCCAAAAGGTTGTTCGATTTACATCGATAATGGGAACTTCAAATTTAGAATATTAATTGTTTTGCAAACAATATTCTTTGTCCAGATTTTCTGCCATAAACAGAAGCAAAAGACAAGCTTTTTCCAGTCTTCCGAAAAATTGCTACTTTTGCGCTCTTTATAAAATAAAACACTTATGCTTCGTACTCACACTTGTGGAGAATTGAATATGGCCCATGTGGGCAATACTGTTACGCTTACCGGCTGGGTGCAGCGTTCCCGCGACCTTGGCGGCATGACTTTTATTGATCTTCGTGACCGATATGGCATTACCCAGTTGGTTTTTAACATGGAAACCCACGCCGCTTTGTGCGACCAGGCACGCAAGGTGAGCCGCGAATATGTGATCCTGGTTTCGGGTTCCGTGTCCGAACGAAGCAACAAAAACGCCAAGATGAAAACCGGCGACATCGAAATTACTGTCGAAAAGCTGGAAATACTCAACGAGTCGAAAATCCCTCCCTTTACCATCGAAGACAATACCGATGGCGGCGATGAACTTCGTATGAAATACCGTTACCTCGACCTTCGCCGCAACACGGTGAAACGAAATATGGAACTTCGCCACCGACTGGCTTTCCAGACCCGGAACTATATGGATAGCCTTAATTTTATTGAGGTAGAAACCCCTGTTTTGATAAAAAGCACCCCCGAAGGCGCCCGCGATTATGTTGTGCCATCACGCGTAAACCCCGGCGAGTTTTATGCTTTGCCCCAATCACCGCAAACTTTCAAGCAATTGCTGATGGTAGCCGGCTTCGACCGGTATTTTCAAATTGTAAAATGCTTCCGCGACGAAGACCTGCGTGCCGACCGCCAACCTGAGTTCACACAAATTGACTGCGAAATGTCGTTTGTTACCCAGGAAGATATTTTCGATACATTCGAGGGCTTGACCAAACACCTTTTTAAAACAGTTAAAGGCGTTGAAATCGAAAAACTTCCGCGTATGACCTGGGCCGATGCCATGCAAAACTATGGCTGCGACAAACCGGATATCCGCTTTGGGATGAAATTTGTTGAACTAACAAAACTTGCCCAGGGCAAAGAGTTTAAAGTTTTCGACGATGCCGAATTGGTTGTTGGTATAAATGCCGAAGGCTGTGCCGAATACACCCGTAAACAATTGGACGAACTTACCGATTTTGTGAAGAAACCTCAGATTGGTGCTGGTGGTTTGATTTATGTGCGTTATAGTGCTGATGGGACTTTTAAATCGTCGGTTGATAAATTTTTCGCGCCTGAAGACCTGAAAACATGGGCGGAAGCCTTTGGTGCCAAACCCGGCGACCTTTTGTTGGTATTGGCAGGAAAAGCCAACAAAACACGAAAAGCCCTAAATGAACTCCGCCTCGAAATGGGGACACGTTTGGGCTTGCGGAACCCTGAAACCTTTGCACCTCTTTGGGTTTATGATTTCCCGTTGTTGGAGTGGGACGAGGATTCGCAGCGTTTTTATGCCATGCACCACCCGTTCACATCGCCCAAACCAGAAGATATTGCACTGCTCGATACCGACCCGGGTGCCGTGCGCGCAAATGCTTACGATATGGTTATAAATGGAGTGGAAGTTGGTGGGGGTTCCATACGTATCCACAATAAACCTTTGCAGCATAAGATGTTGCAACTGCTTGGTTTCAGCGAGGAAGATGCACAGGCACAGTTTGGTTTCCTGATGAACGCTTTCGAATTTGGCGCACCACCCCACGGAGGTATCGCTTTTGGCTTCGACCGTTTATGTTCCCTGTTCGGTGGCAGCGAGTCCATACGTGATTATATTGCATTCCCAAAAAACAATGCCGCCCGCGATGTGATGATAGATTCCCCTTCGCGCATATCCGACGATCAGCTTAAAGAATTGAGCTTGAAAGTTTCGATTTAAGGTAAGAATCAATATGTCTGGTTTATAACTTAGATTGTACTCTTTTCCAATTAAACCCCATTTCAATAAGAAGTGGGGTTTTTAGTTTTTGACTATTCCTGAAATCTGCAAATATTGTTTGAAAATAAAAATCAGGGCTAAAAATATACCCTTACTTCAACTTACCACATTCAGATACCCTTCCACCAAATTTATCAACACAACCATATAAAATTCCAATTTGGCTTACTTTTGTAAAAATATAAATTATAACCTACAAATAAAATGGTATGGCACGCGGCGTTAACAAAGTAATCCTGGTAGGAAATTTGGGCAAAGACCCAGAAGTTCAAACATTTGATACATATAAAAAGGCAAGTTTTTCGCTTGCCACAACCGAAAATTCGCGCGACAAGGACGGGAATGATGTGCAACATGCCGAATGGCACAATATTGTTATGTGGCGTGGATTGGCCGAAATAGCCGAACAATACCTACATAAAGGCAGCCAGGTTTATATTGAAGGGAAAATCCGTACACGCTCTTTTGATGGTAAGGATGGAACAAAAAAATACATTACCGAAATTCAAGCCGATAACCTTGTGCTCCTAGGCGGGCGCAGGGAAGGCGGTGGCGAGCATGGTTCGCAGCCTCAGTCCACAACAACTCCTTATCCGCATCCTGCAAACCCTGTTGTGCCACCTTTTACCGAACCATCGGCACAAAAGAACGATCATGAGGACTTGCCATTTTGATTAGTTTAAATTGAAACAAAAAGTAAACTTTTCAACGTCTATAAAAGGGGGAAGAAACTGGCTGGTAGCATTTTTAAATCAAAAGTGGCAAGCTATTGTAAAACAGCAATTTGTCCATACTACTGACCATCCTTGCACCAAATGGTGAATTTTATTCAAACCTTAACTGGTTTTCTGAACGTTGTCCTCCATTTTCAACCCTTCTTTTTTTAGCTTTTCAAATTCATTTCTACCACATTTCTAATTCTATTTTAAACCAAATTGGCTGGTGTGAAATTTCATGTATCACACGATTTTCCGTTTATTTTCGGTTTTTACTATCTTTGCAGTTCTAAATCAATTTTTTATACCGTGGCCGACCCACTTCCTGAAACTTTTAACGCTCTGGTTTTATTAAATTTTACTGCTTCTGATTTGGCTGCTTCCGCTAGTCTGATCGGTGGCATTGTTGCGGTTATGGTTCTTTTGTTGTGTTCGGCTGCCGCATCAGCTGCCGAAACCGCTTTTTTTTCGTTCTCGCCATCGCAGTTAAACGAAATACGTTCGTCAAAATCGGCTGCCAGTCAACGGATCATGCACCTACTTTCCAACTCTAAACTTTTGTTGGCTACTATATTAATTGTCAATAATTTGGTAAATGTGGGGATTGTAATTATATCAACTTTTTTGGTGAACGGCTATCTCGATTTTTCGGCAAACCCACTTCTTGGGTTCCTGTTCCAGGTTGTGATTATCACATCCCTGTTGCTTTTGTTGGGCGAAATCATGCCAAAAGTAATTGCAACCCGCAAGCCTGTGCAAATTGCATCTTTTCTATCCATGCCGCTCACCGTTTTGCAAAAGGTTTTGTACCCTTTCAGCAAAGTATTGGTGAGCTCCACACGGTTTATTGATAAAAAGCAGGCTTATCAAAACCATAATATTACCCTCGACGACATTTCCAACGCCATTGATATTACCGCCGATGGAAAAGTGGATGCCGAAGACAGGAAAATAATGAAAAGCATAACCCGTTTTGCAAACATCAATGCCCGCGAAATAATGACCCCAAGGGTTGACCTTACAACCCTCGAAAATTCATTGACACTTAGTGCGGTGCGAAAAATAATTGTTGATTCAGGCTATTCCCGCATACCGGTTTATAACGATACGCCCGATACCATTACAGGTATTTTGTATATAAAAGATTTGCTGCCATTTCTTTCTGAAAACGATTCCTTTAATTGGGGAAAGCTGGTAAGACCTCCGTTTTTTATTCCCGAAAACAAACCAATCAACGATTTGATGCAGGAATTCCAGGAAAAAAAAATCCATTTGGCTGTTGTGGTTGACGAATATGGCGGAACCTCGGGTATAATTACCCTGGAGGATATTATCGAAGAAATTGTTGGCGAAATAAATGATGAATTTGATATTGAGGCCGAAAACGTATTCTTTTCGCGGATTGACAAACAAAACTATGTTTTTGAAGGGAAAACCTCCATTAATGATGCCTGCCGTGTGCTGGGTATTGACGACCGCATTTTCGACGAAGCAAAAGGCGAAAGCGAATCTTTGGCAGGCTTAGTCCTTGAACTTGCCGGAAAAATGCCTTCCACAGGCGAAGTTTTTACCCTCGGCGAATATTCTTTTAGGGTGGAAGCTTCTGATAAACGCAGGATTAAGAAAGTGAAAATCACCATCCCGGTCCTACCTGAACAAGAGGATTAAAACCTGATTTTGCAAATTTTGAGGGTTAAAAACATTCGTTTGCATAACTTCGTGCCAAAAGGCTTGCACTCCCGCAAAGCAATAAACAATTACAAGTGCCGTTTTAGCCTTTTAAAGCTATTTGAAATGTGTTTTCGAAAAACATCTTTATTGGCAGCAACGGTTTTGGTTTTTATTGCCGGAATATTCTCGATGCAATCGTGCGACAGCGATTATACCCCAAAACCGCGCGGATATTTCCGGATTGCACTGCCCGAAAAAAAATATTTCCTTCTCGATTCTATTTATCCTTATACATTTGAATATCCGGCTTATGCCAAAATTACAAACGACCCAATTTCACCGGAAGAAAAAAACTGGATAAATATCGAAATGCCTGTTTTTCACGGCCGATTGCACATCAGCTATAAGCCATTGACCGATAAAAGCAGTCTGGTAAAATACAATGAAGATTCCCGCACCCTTGCCCTCAAACACATGCCAAAGGCGAGTGGAATCAGGCAAATTGCCATTTCGGACCCATCACGAAAGGTGTATGGCCTTGTATATGAAATTAACGGTTTAAGTACTGCATCGCCCTACCAATTCTATCTCACCGACAGTACAACCCATTGGTTGCGTGGCTCTTTATATTTCGATGTAATCCCGAACAACGATTCCCTTGCCCCAATTATTGATTTTGTAAAATTGGATATCCAGCATTTATTCGAAACAATAAACTGGAAATAAGGCTAAGAAAGACCCTACTAACAATTCGCCGATATTTCTCATTTACAAGGATAATGCTTTGGAATTATTACTTTTGGAACTGTTAAACCATTTGAAAGATGAAGAAATCCCTACTCACTGTTTTCCTTTTCAGTTTAAGCCTTTTGCTTGCAGCCCAGCAACCCACCTATTCGAGGGTGAAAATATTTGCAGGTTCCAAAACCCTTGCCCAGCTACAATCCACCGGTATAGAGATAAACTCAGTTAATGCAAAGGATAACAGTTATTTAGCTGAAATTTCGGAAGCAGAGCTAAGCAAACTGGATGCCGCTGGTTTCCGTTATGAAATCGTGATACACAATATTGCGAAATATTACTCAGAAAGGGCATCCGAAAAAGTCCCGGAATCAAAAACCAAATCACTCTTAAACGAAACCTGGCCACAGCCTGCAAATTTTGCACTTGGTTCTTGTGGCGGTTTTAGCACAGTTGACCAAATGCTTGCGCAAATAGACCTTATGCGTTCGCTTTACCCTTCCCTTATTTCGGTTAAACAAGCTGTAAGCGATACCGTTACAACCATCGAAGGCCGGACAATGTACTATGTTCGCATAAGCGACAATCCCGATATAAACGAAACGGAACCTGAAGTGCTTTACACCGGAATGCACCATGCCCGCGAACCTATCGGGATGCAGCATTTGCTTTATTATATGTGGTATTTGCTCGAAAATTATGGCAGCGACCCTTCCGTAAAACATTTGGTTGACAATACCGAAATGTATTTTATCCCTGTTATAAACGTTGATGGATATACCTACAACATTACCAATAACCCCAATGGCGGTGGGCAATGGCGAAAGAACCGCCGAAACAACAATGATGGAAGTTTTGGGATAGACATTAACCGGAATTATGGCTACGAATGGGGATACGATGATATTGGGTCTTCACCCGAGCCTGCAAGCGATACCTACCGTGGCACCGCAGCTTTTTCGGAACCCGAAACCCGTATGATGAAATATTTTTGCGAAAGCCACAATTTCCCTATTGCGCTCAACTATCACTCTTACAGCAATTTGTTTCTGTATGCCTGGGGCTGGACAAGTTTCCCGTCGCCCGATAATACCATATTGGGGGCTTATGCCAAATTGATGACGAAAGAAAGCGGTTATACCTTTGGGCCGGGATCAACAACCATTTATCCAACCAACGGTGGTTCCGACGACTGGATGTATGGCGAGCAAACCACCAAGCCTGCAATTTTTTCCTATACCCCCGAAATTGGCAATAGCGACGATGGTTTTTGGCCGATACCGAGCCGTATTGTTCCGCTTTGTCAGGAAAACATGCTGGCAAGCATTACGGCTGCACGTTTGGTTGGGAATTATGCGATAATAAATGATAATAGCCCATTGTTTGTGTGGGAACAGAGTGGCTATTTGCCTTTCGATGTTCAAAGGATGGGCATGCAGGAAGGAAGTTTTACGGCAACAATTATCCCTTTGGGCAATAGTTTTGAACAAGTAGGGAGTCCAAAATCATATCAGGGATTGGCTTTGCTCGAAAAACAAACAGATTCAATAAGTTATCAGTTCAGCAACAACTTGCACGTTGGCGATACTATTCGCTATGTTTTAAGTGTTGATAATGGTTATTTTACCGAAAACGATACAGTTATGCGCATTTTTGGCTATCCGGTTACCGTTTTCGAAGACAAATTTTCGTCAAATGCAAACTGGACTGGAAATTGGGCGTTAACCAACTCGCAATATTTTTCACCAAATTCGTCCATGACCGATTCTCCAAATGGGAATTATACGGCCAATGCAAACAAAACCATTACTTTGAAGAATGAGATTGCCCTTAACAATACACTTTTGATGGTATTGCAGTTCATGGCTAAATGGGCACTTGAACCTGAATACGATTATGTTCAGGTAGGTATTTCGATAGATAATGGTGCAAGCTGGTTGCCATTACAAGGAAATTATACCAATCCCGGATCGATTTATCAGCCTTTTGGCCAACCGCTTTACGATGGCTCCGAATCCGATTGGGTGCGCGAAATCATTTCGTTGAACGAATATATGGGGCAAAAAATTAAACTACGCTTTCAACTGAGATCAGATATGGGAACTGAAATGGATGGGTTTTATTTCGACGATTTCAATATCAGCATGGTGTTGGACCCTACCACCATTAATGAAGCCGAAGCAAGTTCTGGATTTTTGGGCATTCCTTTCCCTAATCCGGCTACCGGAAGTTTTGAAATAGAATACAAATTACCGGAAAACACAGGGGATGCTGTCTTACAAATAGTAACTGCTGCAGGTTCAGAAGTACTCAAAACACATCTTTCCACACCAAATAGCTCTGCATTAATTGATATTCGAAATCTGAGTGCAGGAATATATTTTGTAAGCATTGTGTCCGAAAAATTCAATTCGCCGGTGCGTAAGCTTATTGTGAAATAAGCCGGAGTTTCATTCTGTTTGTAAAATAATACCATCGCTTTGGGTATGATAGCGTGCTACCGAAATACATCTTGCTTGAAAATAACAAGATAAACAGTACTTTTGTAACTTCTTACAAAAACGTAAAACTGAAGTGGAGCAAGGCAAAGTATATCCCCTTTTCGAGAAATTAGTGAGTCGCGAAGCCAAGGAACAAAAACTTGGGCAACGCGCAAAGGTAATCTGGTTCACCGGGCTGCCATGTTCGGGCAAAACCACACTGGCTCTGGCACTGGAAAAACATCTTTTTTCGAAAGGCATGTTTTGTCAAGTGCTTGATGGCGACAATGTTCGGTGCGGAATCAACAACAACCTGGGTTTCAGCAACGCCGACAGGTTAGAAAACATCCGCCGGATAGCCGAAATTTCAAAACTTTTCCTCTCGGCTGGTATCATCACCATAAATGCTTTTGTAAGCCCAACCAACGAAATCCGTGATCTTGCCAGAGGAATTATTGGCGAGGACGATTTTATTGAGATTTTCCTAAACCCTTCCCTTTCGTCATGCGAACAGCGTGATGTGAAAGGCATGTATAGGAAAGCCCGTGCCGGACAAATTGCAGATTTTACCGGTGTTAATGCCCCATTCGAAATACCGGAAAATGCACAACTGGAAATACATACCGATACCGAAAACGTAGAAACTTCGTTACAACAAATCCTTGATAGCATCCTGCCAATCCTTTCGTTGGCATAAGAATACGACACTTTTCAAAGCATCCTTTTTAGCACCAAAATTTCAAGCATGACCAACTACAATCTTTCACATCTCGACGAACTTGAAAGCGAATCCATTTTTGTGATCCGCGAAGTAGCAGCCCAGTTCGAACGCCCGGCAATTCTTTTTTCGGGTGGCAAAGATAGCATTGTAATGACATACCTGGCCCGCAAGGCATTCTGGCCTTCCAGAATTCCTTTTCCATTGCTCCATGTTGATACAGGCCACAATTTTCAGGAAACCATTGATTACCGCGATAATTTGGTACAGGAACTTGGCGTAAAACTCGTGGTAGGATCGGTCCAGGAATCAATTGATACCGGGCGTGTTGTTGAAGAAAAAGGCTACAGTGCAAGCCGCAATTTGTTGCAAACCGTTACTCTTCTCGATACCATCGAAAAATACAAGTTTGATGCTTGCATGGGCGGTGGCCGCCGCGACGAGGAAAAAGCACGTGCCAAAGAACGCTTCTTTTCGCACCGCGATGAGTTTGGCCAATGGGATCCTAAGAACCAGCGCCCTGAATTGTGGAATATTTTTAATGGCCGCAAACATATTGGTGAGCATTTCAGGGTGTTCCCAATCAGCAACTGGACCGAAATGGATGTTTGGCAATATATCCTCAAAGAAAATATACCCATGCCAAGCATTTATTATACACACGAGCGCGAAGCCTTCCTTCGCGATGGGGTGTGGCTTGCAAATGCCCCTTTCATGAAACTGAAGCCAAACGAAAAACTCGAAACCAAGGTTGTAAGGTGCCGCACCATTGGTGATGTTTCCTGCACAGGGCTTAACCTTTCGACAGCCAATTCATTGGAGGAAATAATTGCTGAAATAGCGGCAACTAGGGTAACCGAACGTGGCAGCCGAGCTGACGATATGCGCAGCGAAGCAGCCATGGAAGACAGGAAAAAAGAAGGATATTTTTAACGCCAATATTTGAAACCAACCTGGCGATTGACAAAAACAGAAAAGTAAAAGTACTAAAATGACCGAATTTTCATCCAAAGGATATCTGAATATGGAGCTGTTGCGATTTACAACAGCCGGAAGCGTTGATGATGGCAAGAGTACGCTCATCGGCAGGCTTTTATACGACAGCAAATCAATTTTTGAAGATCAGCTCGAAGCTGTGAAGCGTGCAAGCATACAACGTGGGAATGAACATATTAATCTTGCATTGGTAACCGATGGCCTCCGTGCCGAACGCGAGCAGGGCATAACCATTGATGTGGCTTACCGCTACTTTGCAACGCCAAAACGCAAATTTATTATCGCCGATACGCCGGGCCATATACAATATACCCGCAATATGGTTACCGGTGCTTCCACTGCCAATGCCGCCCTAATACTTATTGATGCTCGAAACGGTGTAACCGAACAAACTTACCGCCATACCTATATCGCCACGCTCCTGCAAATACCTCACATCATTATCTGTATCAACAAAATGGATCTTGTTGGTTACAGCGAGGAGGTATATAATGAAATACATGAGAAATTTGTTGCTTTCGCACTTAAGCTGAACGTGAAGGATTTCCGGTTTGTTCCTATAAGTGCATTGCATGGCGATAATGTGGTGGAACCTTCGACAAACATGGGCTGGTATAATAATGGCACTTTGCTTGAAGTGTTGGAAACTTTGCCTATTGATCACGATTACAATCTTACCGATGCACGATTCCCGGTTCAATACGTAATCAGGCCAATTTCGGACGAATACCACGATTACCGTGGGTATGCCGGACGTATCGATGGAGGTGTTTTTAAAACCGGCGATAAAGTGATGATTCTTCCAGGTGGTTTCCACTCCACAATTAAATCTATCGAATTGCAGGACAAGCAATTGCAACAGGCTTTCCCTCCCATGTCAGTTACCATGCAGCTTACTGACGATATTGACATTAGCCGTGGCGATATGATTGTGAAAGCAGATAACCGTCCGCAGGTAAGCCAGGATATTACCCTTATGGTTTGCTGGATGAGCCCGCGGCCTTTACAGATTAATGGAAAATACGCCTTAAAACATACCACTCGCGATGTGCGTTGCCTGGTGAAAGAAGTTCATTACAAAGTAAATGTAAATACGCTCGGACAGATTACCGATGATACCGAGGTGAAAATGAACGATATAGCACATATCGCCATCCGTACCACAAAACCATTGCTTTTTGATTCGTATAACCAAAACCGTATAACCGGAGCCGTAATTTTTATTGACGAAGGAACAAACGAAACGGTAGGAGTGGGGATGATAGAATAAAAGTTCAAGAAGTGCCAAACCGCACTTTCCGTTATTGGGTCTTAAAAGAAAGTCAGCCAAAAATGCCTTTATTGGTAGGTTTGGCTGATATTTAGTTTATGAGGTTAATTTATTTGGGATGTTCTTTTTGAATGGAGAAAAGCTAATTTGTTGTTTATAAACACCTGTTTTGCAATAAAATCTGTTTCAAATAAACAAAAATATTATCTATACTATTCATTATTAACAATTTGAGTGTGGTAAAGAATATTTTTCAAAAATATTTGCATTTGCCTAACAAAATAGCTTACCTTTGTGAGCGAATATTCACTTACTCTTTTTTGTCCATCAATCCATCCCTACAAAATGATAATCACCAAATACCAGCAGCAGTTAATTAAAGATACTCCCCACAAAATTGATGTTAGGGAAATGTATAACAAGGAATCGGCTCAGGCAATGCTTATGGCATTAAAACCCGGCGAAAGGCTGAAACCGCATAAAACCCCGGTTGATGTGTTTTTCTTTATACTTGAAGGAACGCCAACTATTCATATTGGCAACGAAAGTGCGGTGTGCGAAGCTGACACACTTGTAGAAAGCCCTGCCGATATTGTACATTACATCAACAATAATTCCGAAAGTTCAGCCAGGATCTTGGTTGTAAAAGCTCCTAGGCCAACAAGCCCAACAAAAGTGCTTTAAAAAATTTACTTTTGACAATTAAACAAAAACATACTCCGAACGCCAAAAACACTTATTAAAAATGGAAATAACCCCACGTCAGACAGAGATCATTGAGGCGGCTGGTAAAATACTTACAAGCTCAGGAGTTAGTGGCTTGACGATAAAAAACCTGGCTAAAGAAATGGGTTTTTCTGAAAGTGCAATCTATAGGCATTTTAAAAGCAAAGAGGAAATTATAGTGGCTATGCTAAATTACCTGGCTGATGATATTGACAAAAGGTTAACGGATTTGAACAAACCTGTGGAACCGGATGAACAGTTCAAATCCCTTTTCCGGGAACAATTCAGGTTTTTTAGTTTAAAACCGCATTTTGTTGTGGCCGTTTTTTCGGATGGGTTAATGGAGGAAAGCCAACTCATCAATAAAAACATCCTTAAACTAATGAATGTAAAGATTAAGCACCTTATGCCCATAATAATGGAAGGGCAACAAACAGGCAGTTTCACCAATGCGCTTACAACCGATGAACTTATGCACATAATCATGGGCACATTTAAACTTCAGATGTTCAAATGGCGGATTGCCAATTTTGAATTTGACATCAAACGGAATGGCGAGAATATGGTGCAATCAATACTTACCCTTATAAAAACCAAAGCAGCATGAAAACCACCCTTTGCTTCCTAATGTTTTTGCTGTTCCTTTCAGAGGTAAAATCGCAGAATGCCCCTTTTCAAATTGCGCTCGAACCAATCAGTATAAGTGGGTTAACAGGATTGCAGACTTTTGCTTTTGGTCAGCATGAGGGTAAATGGCTAATACTTGGAGGACGCTTGGATGGCTTGCACCGCCGCCAGCCCTGGGCAACATTTAATGTGGAAGGACAAAACAAACAACTAATTGTTGTAGATCCAGTTTCAAAACAAAAATGGTCAGTTGCCATAACATCATTACCTGTTGCCATGCAGGAGCAACTTAGTTCGACCAATATGGAATTTCATCAGGAAGGTGATTATTTGTATATTATTGGTGGTTATGGATACAGCAATACTGCTGGCGACCATATAACTTATCCTAACATGATTGCAGTTAAAGTTCCTGATGTTATTGATGCCATTCTAAATGGAGGCTCAATAGCCCCCTATTTCAGGCAAATATCCGACGAATTGTTTGCAGTAACTGGCGGTTATTTGAATAAAGTATATAATACCTACTATCTTACTGGTGGACAAAGGTTTGATGGAAGATATAACCCGATGAATAATCCTACTTTTACCCAGGAATATACCAATTCAATACGAAAGTTTACTATTTCCGACAATGGAACCGATTTGATTGTAACACATCTACAGGCAATTACGGATGAAGTAAATCTACATCGTAGGGATTATAATGTGGTTCCTCAAATACTGCCAAACCAACAGGAAGGGCTTACTGCTTTTTCGGGTGTATTTCAGGTGGGTGCAGATTTGCCTTTCCTGAATTGTGTAAATATTGACAGTTCAGCTTATTATGTAAACAATGATTTTTCCCAGTATTATAACCATTACCATTGTGCAAATATCCCATTATACAGTTCTAATGCCAATGAAATGCACAACTTGTTTTTTGGCGGTATTTCCCAATATTACGATAGTGCGGGAGTATTGGTGCAAAACAATGATGTTCCTTTTGTGAAAACTATTGCCCGGGTTACACGCGATGCTAATGGAACTATGGCCGAATATAAATTGCCCATCGAGATGCCATCCTTGTTAGGCGCTGGTGCCGAATTTATTCCAACAGATGTACCTGTATATCCCAACGAGGTTATTAAACTGGATGACCTAACTTCGGATTCTACCCTTTTGGGCTATATTTATGGCGGAATCAATAGCACGGAGCCTAATATATTTTGGGTCAACGATGGAACACAAAGCATTGCCAGCAACGGGATTTTCAAGGTTTTTCTTATAAAAAGCTCACAGGTTGGTATTGATGAACTCAATACACAAAGTATTGGTTCATTGCATCTTCAGGTATATCCTAACCCGAACGATGGGGTCTTCAGTTTGAAATTTAACCTTAAAGGCATGACTGAAATTCGCCTCATCATTTCGGATATGAATGGTAAAGTATTGGAAGATTCTGTTGTCGCGCAACTTAACATAGGTGAAAATACTCTTTTACGAACTGTTGAAAACCATTCCAAAGGAGGTATTTACTTTATCACCGTGGAAACTTCGTACGAAAAAGCAACCCAAAAAATAATTATTGAACCCTAACCCCTAAAAAATTTGTTAAATTATGTTAGTAAACATTCACTCACCCTTATCTGGACAAGCAAGGTTTTTACTTATTTTAATTACTTTTCTGGTTCCAGCTATTGTTCCGGCCCAAACACTCTCACTAAACCAATGCGTTGACACCGCACTGATTTACAACCGAAACATCAGGTTAGCCCAGCAGGATGGCTTGATTGCCAACGAAAAAAACCACGAAGCTAAAAGCACTTTGTTGCCTAAACTTACCGGGTTCGCCGACTACCGTTATTATACTGATCTGCCCTACCAGATCATGCCCCAGGAAGCTTTTGGCGGACCGGCAGGCACCTACAAGGAAATTCAGTTTGGAGTGCCACAGAACCTGAGCACCAACCTGCAACTCGCCATGCCACTCTTTAATCCCACGGCGTTGAGCGCGATTAAAAGCACCCACATCGCCAGTGAACTCTCGGAAATACAAAAACGCAAAACCGATGAGGATGTAGTGATTGAAGTTTCCAATGCTTACTACAACGCACAGGTGCTTTTGAATCAACTGGCTTTTATGGATAGCAATATCACAAATACCAACAAACTGGTGCAAACCACAAGCTTGTTTTACCAGCAACAATTAGCCAAAGGCACTGACGTTGACCGGCTGAAATTGCAACTGGAACAGTTAACCACGCAAAGAAGCACAATTTCTTCCCAACAAAAGCAGGTGTTAAACGCGCTTAAATTCCTGATGGGAAAGCCTATTTCCGATTCCATCCAGGTTCAGATAAACGAAATATCCAAAGCTGAAACTACTTTTCAGCCTAAAACCACTACAGATATTTTATTGATTGACAAGAAGATGGAGTTGAGTCTTTCGGAGTTAAGTGGTCTTAAAAATTCCCGTTTGCCTTCACTGAACGCTTATGGAGTATATGGCACCAACGGTTTTGGCACTACCGGAACAAACAGCTTTTTCAATTTCCATCCAATAGGATACGTAGGCGCCCAGCTTTCGGTTCCTCTTTTTAATGGAATGGTTACAAAGAATAAAATTGACGGGAAAAAGATTGAAGTGAACAAAACGATCATTCAAAAGGAAATTCTAACCGAAAAGGCCAACCTTGACCTGGTGAATGCCGAAATGCAATTAAGCATAGCAAACACAACCATTGCCACCGTGAATACACAAATAGAACTTGCTAAAAAGATTTATGACAACACTGTATTGCAAAATCAGCAAGGAATGGCCAATATTACCGACTTGCTTCTGGCCGAAAATTCAGTGCGCGAATCCCAGCAAAATTATATCGTGGCATTAATAAATCTCCGCAGGGCAGAGTTGGAATACAAAAGGGTGACAGGTAACCTGATTGTAAATAAGAAATAAGAATTTACGAATAACGATTTACGAATAACGATTTAAAATTCACAATCAACAACAAATCAAAGAATATGAAAAAGATACTCTACATCATCGCTGCCGTGGCAATTATTGCCATACTAATCATCCGCCTCAAAGGCAATAAAGAAACCACCAAAAACAGGGTTTTTCAATACGATAAAGAACAGGCAATTGGCGTGCAGACGCTTACAATAAAACCGGAGGGCACATCGAACAATACGTTTTATGCCGGTACTTTTGAACCCAATAAAGAGACCCGGCTCAGCGCTGATATACAGGGGAAAATAAATTCAATAAAGGTTGATGCAGGAAGCATCGTTAAAGCTGGCCAGGAACTAATTCAATTAGATAATTCCTTGTTGAAGTTACAGCAGCAGACCGTCGAAATTCAGATTGAAGGATTAGAAGCCGATGTAAAGCGTTATTCCGTTCTGGCAAAGGCAGATGCTATCCAGGGAGTGCAGTTGGAAAAATCGGAGCTGGCACTGAAATCTGCCAACGTTCAAAGGGCAACTTTGCTCGAACAAATCAGCAAAACCACTATTGTTGCTCCTTTTAGCGGAATTGTAACCGCCAAACTTACCGAAGTAGGTGCTTATGCTGCACCCGGTGTTCCCCTACTCCAGCTTACTGATATTTCGCTGCTGAAGTTCACGGCCAATGTGCCCGAAAAAGAACTTAGTCAGTTTAAAATGAACCAGTTATATACACTTTCAGCCGATGTGTATTCCGAAACTCCTCTCACCGGAAAAGTAACCATGACGGGAAGTAAATCCAATATGGGTAACAGTTATCCTGTACAGCTTTCGGTTAGCAATACTTCTGATCTTAAAATCAAGGCAGGGATGTTCGGGAAAGTTCAAATGAAAAGTTCCGATACTGAAAATCACATCATTATCCCTGCTTCTGCAATTGTTGGATCCAATATCCAGCCACAGGTTTACTTGGTAAAAAACGGCAAAGCAGTTCTGCAAAGCATCACCCTTGCGAACAGGATACAGAACAAAGTTATAGTGGCAGCGGGTTTGGTGGCAGGCGATATTATTGTTACCAACGGGTTTATAAATTTATTCGATGGAGCAAATGTTTCAATTACGAATTAAAAATTAAAAATTACGAAAATGAAAACAGATAATATTGTTCAAGAAAAGTCATTTGCTTTTGCCATAAGAATTGTAAACTTCTACAAATTCCTGATAGCAGAAAAGAAAGAATATATTTTATCAAAGCAACTGTTAAGAAGCGGAACTTCTATTGGAGCGAATGTTGAGGAAGCAATTGGCGGTGTATCGGACAAAGATTTTTTGAATAAATTGGGCATTGCATACAAAGAAGCAAGAGAAAGTATCTATTGGCTCATACTTTTATATGCCACAGACTACATTACAAAAAACGAATTTGAAAGCCTGTTTAATGATGCAGAAGAAATCTGTAAAATTCGCTGTAAAATTCAAATAACTCTAAAAAACCGTAACTCGTAATTCACAACCCGTAATTCGTAATTCGTAATTTTTAATTGAAAAAGGATGAACATTACTCAAATATCAATCAACCGCCCTTCGCTGATCATCGTTATTTTCAGCGTATTCGCCTTATTGGGAATAATTGGTTTTAAAAACCTGGGGTATGAACTGTTGCCCGACTTTAACCAGCCTGTGGTTGTAATAAAAACAATGTATCCGGGGGCCGAACCCAATGAAGTGGAAACTTCTGTTTCACGAAAAATAGAGGATGCGCTTTCAAATCTCGAAGGTGTGGATTATTTGGAAACCAAATCCATGCCCAATGCTTCCATTATTATCGCCAACCTGAAATATGGAACGGATCTGAACATAGCCATGCAGGATGCCCAGCGCTATATCGACAATATCAAAAAAGACCTTCCGGCAGATATTCAAAGCCCGGTAATGAGCAAGGTTTCGCCCAACGATTTGCCAATCATTTCGATTAGCGCAACCAGTAATTTGCCGGGAACGGAATTTTATCAGAAAATGAAGGATGAAATCCTGCCGCAAATCCAGCAATTAAAAGGGGTTGCCGAAATTACCCTGCTTGGGGGCGAAGAGCGCGAAATACAGGTGAAAGCTGATCAGGACAAGCTAAAACTGTATAAAATTTCACTTTACCAGGTTGTGGATGCCATTAACCGTTCGGGTATTGATTTGCCTGCCGGGAAAGCGCAAACCGACAAGGAAAGTAATTCAGTAAGGCTAACTGGTAAGTTTTCGACTGTAGATGACATTATGAATGTTCAGGTAGCGATGCCTGCCCCAGGAACTCCCGTTTATGTTAAAGATGTGGCATCTGTGATTGACGGAGTGAAAGAAATAAGTTCGGTAAGCCGCTACAACGGAGTGAACGGAATAGGCCTTTTATTGAAAAAGCAAGGTGACGCCAATGCCGTGGAAGTTTCGAAATTGGTTCATGCTAAACTTACCCAGATTGAAGCTTCTAACGCCAAATCCGGGGTGAAATTTATAGTTGCCGACGATTCAACCGACATGACCATTGCCGCTGTAAATTCAGTGGTTGACGACCTGATCCTGGCAGTAATCCTTGTTTCATTGGTTATGTTCCTGTTTTTACGAAGCTATCGTAATTCTTTGATTGTATTAATCGCAATCCCAACCTCGTTAATTACCGCCTTTGCCGTGATGTGGCTGATGGGTTTCACCTTAAACCTGATGACCTTGCTCGCTATGTCGTTAATAATCGGGATACTGGTGGATGATGCCATTGTTATCCTGGAAAATATTCAGCGGCACATTGATATGGGAAAAGATAAACGGGATGCCGCTTTGGAAGGACGTATGGAAATTGGTTTTTCGGCCATATCAATTACCCTGGTTGATGTGGTTGTGTTTCTGCCCATACTGTTTTTGCAGGTGTTTGTAGCCGATATGCTCAAACAATTCTCCATCGTAGTAATAACCGCCACGCTCACCAGCTTGTTGGTAGGTTTTACCCTGGTGCCCTGGCTGGCTTCGCGGATTGGAAAAAAGGAAGACTTACAGCCAACCAACTTCATGAACCGTTTTCTGCTTTGGTTCGAAAGGCAATTAACCTCATTTATTGATTGGTATGGCCATCAGTTGGAATGGGTACTCAGCCACAAGCTTATCTTTTCAGGAATAGTGATTTTCCTTTTGATAATGACGGGTGCAATGCTGAAACAAGGTATTATTGGTAAGGAAATGATGTCAACCGGCGACCAGGGAAAATTCCGTTTGAACCTCGAATATGATAAAACCACCACCGTTCAGGAAAACAATATCAGGACCCAGCAGGTTGAGAATTTTATTCTGCAGCAGCACGAAGTGTCAACACTTTTCAGCAACATTGCCGGGCCAAGCACAGGCATCGGAAGTTTGGGCGTTGGTTCTGCCAATATATCGGAGTTTACCATTCAGTTGAAGCCGGAAAAGGAAAGGGGCATTAAAACGGAGGCGTTTATGAAATTGCTTCGCGAAGAGCTGAAAAAAGAATTTTCGGGCGTTAACTTTTCGATGGCTGTTTTGGGCTTATTGCCAAAACAAGCACCCATAAAAATAACCCTGAGCGGAAACGACCTGAATCTAATAATGAAAACAGGAAATGAATTGAAAGCAGCTATTGAAAAAATACCCGGCGCCGATAATGTTCAGTTATCGGTTGAAGAAGGAAGCCCTGAATACAAGGTGATTCCTGACAAAGATAAAATGCAGCGTTTGGGATTAACCACGGCTTATGTAGGCTTAAATCTTAGAACAGCCATAACCGGTAACGATGATGCCACCTTGACCGAAAATGGCACCGAATACCCGGTTCGTATATGGCTCGATGACTTCGACCGGAGAAACTTTGAGGATGTGCAGCACCTTTCCATAGTAAATCCAATGAACATCCCTATTGAAGTATCACAATTTGCAGAAGTAAAACAGGATAATTCACCTTCACTGCTCGAACGACTGGACCGTCAACCCTCCGTTACCATTACCTCGGAATCGTTCGGCAGGCCTTCGGGAACTTTGGCTGACGATGCGATAAGCTTCCTGGAAACGCGCCCGTTGCCCGAAGGTGTAAAACTTACATGGGGTGCCGATATAAAAACGCAAAATGAAAGTTTCGGGGCCTTAGGCTCGGTTCTACTCATCTCATTTCTACTCATTTACCTGATTATGATTGCCCTTTACGACAGCTATATCTATCCTTTTGTAGCTTTATTTGCCATACCTATGGCTGCTATCGGCGCTTTCCTGGCTTTAAACTTATCGTTAAACGATTTAACCTTGTTTGCACAACTTGGATTGATCATGCTTATGGGTTTGGTAACAAAAAATGCCATCCTTATTGTGGATTTCACCAACCAGTTGAAAGCCCAGGGCATGTATTTTAAAAAAGCTTTACTTATTGCGGGCAAAGAACGCATGCGGCCTATTTTAATGACAACCCTGGCTATGGCCATCGGGATGTTGCCCATTGCATTGGCACAGGGAACAGCCAGCGAGTGGAAAAACGGCCTGGCATGGGTTATTATCGGCGGCCTGCTTTCGTCAATGATTCTGACTGTTTATTTAGTCCCGATGATGTATTACATAGTGGATACGATAAAGGAGAAAATTGCAAACCGCAAGGTGGGACGGAATGTAGATAAAGCGAATTTGAGTGGGGAGTAGAATGTGGGATGTTGGATGGCGGATGTGCGATGTGGGATGGTGAATGTGGAAAGTGGGAGTAGGATGGTAATTTTAGATGTGGAAATCAACATTTTGGTAAGTTCCCGCCTTCTGACTTCCACCCTCACAAATACAGCATTCTTAAACCAAAAATAATGAAAACAGTACTCAATCTTCTTCAATTAATCTTAATCATACTGCTCCTTTCTTCCTTTCAAAATCAAAAGCAGGAAACATACAATTTAACAATTGAGGTGAAGGAATTACACAATTCAAGCGGAACTGTGCTTTTTGTTTTGTATAACAGGGAAGATGCGTTTCCCGACGAGCATTATAAAAAGTGCCTTAAAAAAGTTACAGGGAAAATTGTGAAAGGGACTTCAACCGTAACGTTCGAGAGCCTTCCGGCTGGAAAATATGCAGTCACTATCCTTCACGATGAAAACAACGATGGAAAAATTAAAAAGGGAATGATCCTGCCAAAAGAAGGAATCGGATTTTCCAATTACCAATCCATCGGCTTATCCAACAAGCCTTCATTTTCGAAGGCATCATTCGATTTACAAAGCGATAAAGCGATAAAAATCAAAATCATTTATTTATAAGTGATAAAATGAAAAGGAAACCGGGTTTAATACTGTTTTTACTTATTGCTATCTTTCGTGGTTTTGCACAGGAAGGCAAGTCGTTACATGGGATTGGCCTTACCGTAATATCGCAGGTAAACCAGGGCAGCAGCTATATCACTTTTCCTACCGATATTGGTAATATTGAGCCGCTGATGTTCGAAGCGAATTTGATTCCCAATTTTTACATTCGTAAAAGTAAGAATGCCCGTTTACTGGGTGTGCTCACGCCACAAATTATCCTGCGGATGTATGATGAAAGGTCCTATCCTGTCCGTACACCAAGTTATATGCCTCAGGTAACTGTATATTATATGCTTACAGAGTCCGGAAGTTCCCGAAATCTGAGTTTATACGGCCGCTTCGCACATCACTCCAATGGACAGGATGGCGATTTCTTCATGGATAATGGTGAAGTGAATTTACTGACAGGTGATTTCGCTACGAATTATTTTGAAACCGGATTTATTAAAACACATTTTAACACCCGCTTCAATGCGTACCAGTTTTTCAAAACATCAATCGAAATTCACCCGATGGGCTGGGGCAGCGATGAACTCCAGGGCATTTACAGCAGGTACCGCTGGCATAACGCAGTCTCCATTTTTAAACTGCCAAACAAAGACACCCGACATTCAAAAAATGATGCTGATATATCGTTAAAAGGCGAAGCTACATGGATGTTTGGCGATGTAAACCATTCGAACACGTTTTCGGCTGACAGACTTAACCTGAGTCTTACCTTCTTTTACCATCCAAAGTTCCTGGAGGATATCGGGCTTTTTGTGCAGTATTATCATGGCTCCGATTATTACAATATGTATTTCGGACATAGGCTGGATGTGCTACGGTTTGGATTGATGACAGAAAAGTTGAGGTTTTAAAACTCCCAATGCCGAAATTGAAAAAGGCAATAACGAGTCCGCTCCGAAAAGTCTTTTTTTGCCACAAAGGCACAAAACCTCTAAGTTTACTCACAATTGCTTGTTTTCAAGGTGTTCGTGATACCGCTTCGCTGAGTTCACAAAATTTATAGTGCTGATTAACAACACTCTGTGTGCCTCTGTGTCCTCTGTGCTGCTTCGGAAAGCTCAGCACATCGCTCCGTGGTTTTCTTTTTTTGAGGGTTCTCGGAGCGGATTCAATATTCCTTTGGCCGACCTTGGCTTAAAGAAAAACTAAAAATATGTATCCTGAAAATTATTGTAGAATAATAAGCTGCCCATAATAAACGCTATAGCAAAAGCGGGCATCTGTGCTCGTTGAAACATTTGAAATCTTTATATACATTTGTGCTGACAGGCTTTGTGCTGCAATTTATCCACCTACACCAGACCTTCAACCTTTTTACCAGTGTGCAACTATCTCCCGCACCAGCCAATAAATACTTGATATAGGTTAGCCACAGCTGCATCGATGAAGGCGAAGCAGAATAATGCAACCATAAAAGCCCAGTCAATTAGCGCTTGGTTTTAGCTCAACCATTTTTTAATCCCTTGTTGTTGGCAACAACCTATATTGTTTTGTTTGCCTATTTGCTGCTATATACATTCGGCTTAACTACATGTCCTTTGCATGTAACAAAATATCGTAAATTTGCCTCAGTTAAACCCCGTATCAGTATGAAAAAGATTTCCTTCCTGCTATGTATCCTCTTTGTGTTGGCCCACAGCGGTTTCAGCCAGGTTATTACCGTAACGCCTCCTTTGCCGAACGACCAAAACAGTGTTGAAGTGGTTTTTGATGCCACGCTCAGTAGTGGCGGATTGCTTGGATATACCGGCGATGTGTATGCGCACACAGGGGTAATCACCAACCTTAGCACAGGCAATTCCGACTGGAAATACGTTAAATCGGGCTGGGGGGTAAATATTCCGGCATGTAAACTAACTTCCTTGGGCAACAACAAATGGAAATTGGTAATCGGCCCCTCCATCCGTTCGTATTACGCTGTACCGGCTGCCGAGGAAATCCAGAAAATGGCTTTCGTTTTCCGTAGTGGCGTGCAGGTAGGCGGCAAATGGCTCGAAGGTAAAACAGCAGAGGGAGGCGACATTTTTTACGATGTGTTCCCTTCGTCGCTGAGTGTAAAAATAACCAATCCTGCCGATAATTTCATGTTTGTTGACCTTAATGCGAACCTACATGTGGATGTTTCGTCGCTGCAAGCCGATACTACTATTTTGTTTGTTGACGGGCAAAGGAAAACCAGCACAACAGGTGTTTCCATTAGCTACGATATTACGGCAAATGCGTATGGCCGCTACCTTGTTAAAGCTATTGCCAAAAACGCAACTGCAGCCGTTGCCGATTCCTTTTACTACTATGTGCGCCCACCTGTAACAGTTGCCGAAATCCCGGCTGGGATGAAAGATGGGATTAACTACCTGAGCGGCACTTCGGTATTGCTTTCGTTGTATGCGCCATTGAAACAATTTGCTTTTGTTATTGCCGATTTTAACAACTGGCTTCCCGATGATATATGCTACATGAAACGTACGCCCGATGGCAAACGCTATTGGTTGCAGGTTGATGGGCTTACCCCCGGCAAAGAGTATATTTATCAATATTTGGTGGATAACAATATCCGCATTGGCGATCCGTATGCCAACAAAGTAAGCGACCCATGGAACGATTCTTATATCACATCAGCTACTTATCCTGGAATGTTGGCCTATCCGGCAGGCAAAACCCAAGGTGTGGCTACCGTGTTGCAAACCAACCAGCCAACTTATACTTGGACATCGGGCACTTTTGTAGCTCCCAAAGTTACCGACCTGGTGGTTTACGAATTGTTGGTACGCGATTTTGCCAGTGCCCAAACTTTCCAATCGGTTATTGATACCCTTGGATACCTTAAAAAACTTGGCGTCAACGCCATTGAGCTTATGCCTGTTGGCGAATTTGAGGGAAACCTCAGTTGGGGCTATAACCCAAATTATTATTTTGCAGTTGATAAATTTTACGGCCCGGCAAACAAACTGAAACAATTGGTCGATAAATGCCACCAAATGGGCATTGCCGTTATTGGCGATATGGTTTTGAACCATGCTTTCGGCACTTCACCTTATGTGATGCTTTATTGGGACAAAACCAACAACCAGCCTTCTGCCGAAAGCCCATTTTACAACCCTGTTGCAAAGCACGATTATAATGTTGGCAGCGATATGAACCACGAATCGGCTGATTCAAAGGCATATATAAACCGCATACTCCGTTACTGGCTCGAAGAATTCCGTTTCGATGGTTACCGTTTCGACCTCTCGAAAGGGTTTACACAAAAAAACACGCTTGGCAACACTGCTGCCTGGGGCAATTACGACCAAACCCGTGTTGATATCCTAACGGCGTATTACAACACAATTAAAAGCGTGAACCCCAATGCTTACCTTATTTTGGAACATCTTGCCGACAATAGTGAGGAAAAAGAACTCGCCAACAAAGGCATGTTGCTATGGGGAAATATGAACAACAGTTATAACCAATCGGCGATGGGTTACAGCACAGATAACGACCTTTCGTGGGGTTCGTACACTTCGCGTGGGTTTAGCCAGCCAAATTTGGTAACTTATATGGAAAGCCACGATGAAGAAAGGCAGATGTTTAAATGTATTTCATTTGGCAATGCAAATGGCGGATACACCATTAAAGACACGGCAACCGCATTGAAAAGGGCTGCCCTTGCCGCTACTTTCTTTTACACTCTGCCAGGGCCAAAAATGCTCTGGCAATTTGGCGAGTGCGGCTACGATTATTCCATCAACTATCCTTCGGGCACATCATCCAGCCGTCTCGACGCAAAACCTCCACGCTGGGATTATATGAAAAACCCGAACAGGCAAAAACTTTACGATGTTGTTAGGTCGTTGATAAGGCTTCATACCGAGGATCCTATCTTCGAAACAACCGATTTCGATTTTATCCTTTCGGGTGTTTTGAAAAGGATACGCCTCCATACCGCCGAAAGTTCCATGGTGGTTATCGGCAATTTCGATGTGAAGGATGGCATGATAAAACCGGGATTTTATAACACAGGCAAGTGGTACGAATTATTTACCGGTGATTCGCTCGATGTTACCAATACCGACGTGAGCCTTAGCCTCAAAGCTGGCGAATACCGCATCTACAGCAACAAAAAAATGCCATTCCCGTATAAGATTGACAACAACCCAGCCGAAAATGCTATTGTAACCATTTCGCCAAACCCGGTTAGCGATCTTTGTTACATTGATATTTCCAGCCCGGGAATTTCACGCTGCAGCGTTGAAATATACAATACCAATGGTTCGCTTATCGAAAAGCTGTATAATGGAAAGGTTGAAAATCACATCAAACTTACATGGCAGCCTGTAGTTTCAGGTACCTTTATTGTAAAAACCCAACTTGGCAGCCAGGTTATTGTCAGAAAGATTGTTTCGGTGAAACGGTAAATTGATAAAACTGTCTTTGTTTTCTGAATAATAATTGGAGATTACAAAGCAAAAACTACACAACCTAAAAAAACCTGATTAGGCTGATTCGCGAATTTTCAACACAGGTTTAAATACTTTGGTCTGGAAGTTAATATCGGCTGCGGGGTTGTTCAACCTTTGCAGCAGCAGTTTTACGCTTTCGCGCCCCATTTCGTAGCCTTTTTGCACAACCGTAGTCAGCTCAGGGTTAATGATAGAAGCGTTGGGGCCATCGCCAAAGCCAACCACCGAAATGTCCTCCGGAATCCTGAAACCATTTTGTTGCAAAACTTGTATAGCCGCAATCGCTGTGCTATCGTTCACAGCAAAAATACCATCTAATTCAGGGGCAAGGTTTAGGATGTGCTGTTTCAACGTCTGAACTTCCTCGCGGGTATCGCATTTCAGTATCCTGTCTTCACGTACTTCGATGCCTGCTTTTCGCAGTGCCTCGCAATAGCCGTTCCGCCTTTCGCGGCCAATTACAAGGTTTTGGGGTGCTGCCAGATGGATGATATTTTTACAACCTTTTTTTATCAGGTATTCCGTCGCAATCAGCCCACCTTCGAAATCATCGGTAATTACCTTGTCGGCTTCCAGTTGCTCGCAAACCCTGTCGAAAAAAACCATGGGCATGCCGCTGTTGAGTGCCTCGCTAAAATGTTCGTACGATTGAGTTGTTTTACTCAACGAAACCAAAATGCCATCCACGCGGTGGTCAATAAGCGTTTGCAGGTTTATCATTTCGCGGTACTGGTTTTCGTTCGACTGGCAAATAATGAGGTTATAGCCTTCCTTGTGGGCAAGTTCCTCGATGCCGCTGATTACCGAAGAGAAGAAATGATGCACAATGGCTGGTATTATCAACCCTATTGAATAGCTCCGCTGCCTACGTAAGCTAAGCGCCAGCACATTAGGTCTGTAATTGAATTTTTCGGCATAATTGCGAACCAAATCTTTTGTTTCCTGGCTAATATCAGGATGGTCTTTCAACGCCCGCGACACGGTGGAAATAGAAACATTAAGGCTTCTGGCAATATCTTTAATCGTGAGTTGTGGCGTTTTCATACAGTTTAGGATAAGGGATAAAATTTCAGATAAAAGTATGGAGAAAAAGGATAAGCGGCCGATAAATTATAAAATGTTGCAAAAAATGCAATCTAATCCCTATTGGCCGATCCGAAATTGCTTCAGGCATAAAAAACAAAAAAGTCCCACTTTGGAGCAGGACTCAATGAATTTTTTTCTTCTAAACTTATGATGATTATACGTTTTAACCGGCTATGTGTTTTGGCGATAGAAGGCCTCAATGCAACTAATAAAGCATTAATCGGTTGAAAGCGTTTTTTTGTAACCATACACTTTTCTGCCTGCATATAATCCAGCCAAACCAATCAGGATGTACATGCCATCTCCAATTGGGCCTGATGGGCCGGCAGGGTTGTTTCCAGTTTGGCCATGACCATTTGCAGGCGGTGGTGGTGGCGGTGGGGTTTGGGCTAAACCGCAAATACTTATGCTTACAAACAGCACTAAAATCAATAAGGCTTTCGATGCATTGAAATGTTTTTTCATCTGCTATTATTTATTTTTTAGGGGTCAGGTGGAATTATTAACGACTTAATTGATTTTAAAGGTGTTAATGAAATCGCTACGCTAAGTTACTCATTCCTTGCTTGTTTTTTATAGGTATTCGTGAGCTAAAGGTTCGCCAGATTGATTATAATATCATCTTCGGTTGGTGATTTATACCAATCATGGCTATTTCATGATATATTTTGTGTTTCCGTTCCGACTATTTTACAAAGCAAGTTTGCAAATATAGTACATATTAAATTATTTTGGCGCACAATTTCTACTTTTTTTTCGATACAAATATTCAAAAAAAAACTGCCGCAAAGGTTCAAAAACCTAAAGTTTGCCTTCACTTGCAGTTTTAATCTGTTGTTTGCTATTTCGTTTTTCTGTTTTCAATGGTTTATTTAATTGTTAAAACTGGTTAGGCGGAGGCATTTTAAAACTGAGTCCACTCCGATAAGTCTTTTTTGCCACAAAGGCTCTAAATCTCTAAGTTTACTAATAATTGCTTATCCTTAAAGGAATTCACTTCGGCAAGCTCAGTACATCGCGTAATATCGCTTCGCTTTGTTCACAAAGTTTAAAGAGAGATTAACAATACTCTGTGTACCTCTGTGTCCTCTGTGCCTCCGTGGTTTTCTTTTTTTTAGGGTCTTCGGAGTGAACACATTCTTACAATTTTATTTGTCAACAGAAAGCCAAGTAAAACCAGTATTTACCCACAAATACCCGCGGCCTCCAACTTTTTGATTTTCGCTACCAATTGATCCGATTCGAAGAAATTGAGGGTTTGCTGCCCGTCGGACAAGGCTTCTTCGGGTTTTTCGTGTACTTCGTAAATTACACCATCGGCACCACTTATAATGGATGCAAGCGCCAGTTTGGCTACATAATTCCGTATGCCAACGCCATGTGAAGGGTCAGCAATAACGGGCAGGTGCGATTTTTCCTTCAAAACCTGAATCGCATTTATATCGAAGGTGTTGCGGTAGGCGGTTTCGAAGGTACGTATGCCCCTTTCGCATAAAAGCAGCTTTTCGTTGCCTTTGCTAAAAACATATTCGGCCGAATGTAACAATTCCTCAATCGTGCCGCTGATGCCCCTTTTTATTAGCACTGGTTTGTCAATTTCGCCCAAGGAATCTAACAGGTTGAAATTTTGCGAATTGCGTGCGCCCACCTGGAAAATATCAACATAAGGCATCATTTCCTCTATTTGTGAAACCTGCATCACCTCGGTAATAATTTTTATGCCCAGAGGTGCACAGAGTGAATGCGTCATTTTCAACCCTTCCACACCCGCGCCACGGAATGCGTAAGGCGAGCTCCGGGGTTTAAAAACACCTCCACGCATGATCCTGATGTTGTTTTTTACAAGGTGCCCAACAATTTTTTGCATTTGTTCTTCACTTTCCACCGAGCATGGTCCAGCCATGATGCTGATGCCGTTGCCACCAATTGAAACACCATCGCCCAAATCAATGGCTGTGTTGTTTACCTTCCATTTTTTACTCACCAATTTATAGCTGTCGGAAACAATATGCACATCTTTTACACCTGGCATATTGCCGATGTTGCGTATATCAATCTCCTTTTTCCCAATACAAACCAAGTAGTTTTCGGCCTGTGTTTTTACTTCCGTGATATTGTATTTATCGCTGCTCAGGGCTTCGCTGAGCAGGTTTTTCTGTTCCGTTGTGATGTCGCTTTTTAGTTGGATGATCATTTCATAATGGAATTAAATGTTCTTTATCTGATTGATAAATTGCAGGATATCATCCTGTAAATTATTGCTTTGTGCAATAATATCAATAAAAGCACTCCCGATAATTGCCCCATCGGCTAAAGTACAGGCTTGCATGTAATCGACCCTATGCTTTATGCCAAAACCGATGATAACGGGGTTTTTCAGATTCATTGCTGTAATTCGTTGAATTGCTTCGGTTTGCATTTCCGATTGGTTGCCGGTGGTGGTATTTCCCGAAACAAGGTAAATAAAGGCCTTGCTGATACCATCAATTTCGCGGATCCGTTTTTCGGAAGTGGATGGCGTGATCAGGAAGATCGGCGAAACTCCGGATTTAGCGGCAAAGGGTTTGTGTTCTTTTAGGTATTCTTTTATTGGCAAATCAGGAATAATAATATGGTGTACACCGCTTTCGTCGCAATTTCGATAGAACGTTTCAATACCCATAGCTAACAAACTGTTCAGGTATCCCATCAGCAGATAAGGCTTCCTGATTTTATCTTTAACAGCTCTGAGTTGCGAAAATAAAAGTTCCAGTGTCATCCCATTTTGTAAGGCAATGGTACTCGAGTGTTGGATTACAGGTCCATCAGCCAACGGGTCAGAAAATGGTATTCCAATCTCTATAAAATCAACCGCCGTGTTATTTAAGATTCCCAAAATATCGGTTGTACTGTCTATTGTAGGAAATCCTGCAGTAAAAAATACCGAAAGGTTATTGTGGTGGTTGCTGAGAATATTTTTTTTTAAAGTGTTCATGGGTGGTGGATGTTGAAGTGGTTAGGGGTGCCGGGTTCAGGGTGCCAGGTGCCGGATGCCGGGTTCAAAGTGCCGGGTAAAAGACCAAGAATTACTAAAGCTGTTTTAAATACGTTTCCATATCCTTGTCGCCACGGCCTGAAAGGTTTATTACAACAATATCATCTGGTTTGAATTTCATTTTTGGTAAAACGGCAAAAGCGTGGGCCGATTCAAGTGCGGGGATTATGCCATCCAATTTTATCAATTCCTTTGCAGCATCTAAAGCTTCATGATCAGTAATGGCAAAATAGCTTGCTTGTTTTGTTTCGTGCAGGTGAGCGTGCAATGGGCCGATGCCCGGATAATCAAGCCCAGCCGAAATACTATACGGTTCGGTAATTTGTCCATCCTTGTTTTGCATCAGGTATGTTTTTGAACCGTGAATGATGCCAACCGAGCCTATTGTGAGGGTTGCAGCGGTTTCGTGCGAGTCAATTCCTTTTCCGGCGGCTTCGGCACCAATCAGTTTCGTTTTTTCCGATTTCAGGAAATGGTAAAAAGCCCCGGCAGCATTGCTGCCTCCACCCACACAAGCAATTACATAATCAGGCTCTGCTTCGCCAGTTTGTTTCAGCAACTGCCTTTTTATTTCTTTACTGATAACCGACTGGAAATGTGTTACCATATCGGGATATGGATGTGGCCCAACTACCGAACCAATGATATAATGTGTGTCGGCAGCGTGGTTGATCCAATACCTGATGGCATCGTTGGTAGCGTCTTTCAGCGTTTTTGTTCCGCTTACCGAAGGGATTACAGCAGCACCTAACATTTTCATCCGGGCAACATTCGGGGCCTGACGGGCAATATCGGTTTCGCCCATAAACACCACGCACGACAGCCCAAGCAAAGTACAGGCGGTTGCCGTTGCCACACCGTGCTGTCCGGCACCGGTTTCGGCCACGATTTTATGCTTGCCCATCATTTTTGCCAGAAGTGCCTGTCCAAGGGCATTGTTTATTTTATGCGCACCGGTATGGTTGAGGTCTTCGCGTTTTAGGTAAATACGGGCCTTGTACTTTTCTGATAATGCTGCTGAAAAGTAAAGCGGTGTTGGCCGGCCAACATAATCTTTGAGCAGCGATTTCAACTGTTTTTGAAATTCAGCGGAAGCGATAATCCGTTTATAGTTTTTACGCAGTTCTTCCACATTGTTATATAGAAGTTCGGGGATATAAGCCCCTCCGAACCTGCCGTAAAAGCCATCGCTTGTTTGGGTATATGCTTTCATATTTTTTTTCCGTGCGCTGCGCACACGATTGGTATATTACGCCCTTTCAGGGCTGGGTTATTATTGTTAATTAATTTGCGACGTCTCATTAGTAGAGCGGGAAATGGTTTAGCAATAAAGCTGCTTCATTCACTATAAATCTCCCAATCTCCCCTCTTCCCATCTCCCAGTCTTGTCCCATTTCTCCGCTTCCCTTCTCCCAGTCTCCCCTCTTATTTACTCCTCATTCATCTTATCAACTAAGAGCCTTATCTTTTCAATATCTTTCCTCCCGGGTGCGCTTTCAAACTTTGAATTGACATCTATCCCAATCAGTTTTTCATGCCTTATTTTTTTAATATCGTCAAAGTTTTCCAGACTTATCCCACCGCTTAAATAGAACGGTTTATCCAATTTATAAGCTTCAAGCCATTGCCAGTCAAAGGCTTTCCCGGTTCCGCCATACTTTTCGCTTTGCGTATCGAAAAGGAACAAATGGCACGATTCGTTGTACAATTTTGCTGTTTCAAAGGAGGTTTCATCCTTTATCGAAATGGTTTTTATCACCTCAGTTTTATCCATGAAATAATCACCAAATACCGGCGGTTCATCACCATGTAGCTGGATACTATCCAACCGAAATGTTTTCAGGATTTGCTCGACTTCAGCAATTTCGGCATTAACAAATACACCGGTTTTTTTGATATGGTTTGGCATTTCGTTCATACCCTCTTCAATCAGCTTTCCATACACATAGCGTGGCGAGCGGTGGTAAAAAATAAAACCCAACCTCGAAATTTTCATCGGTATCAGTGCCCTGATGGTTTCGGTATTGGTTATGCCACAAACTTTAAGCTGCATGGGTTTCCTTTTTTAGCTTATTGATTTGGTTGATAAATTCGGCACAGGCTTTTTCCGGTTCAGGATGTTTCATAAAGTAGGAACCTATTAAAAAACCGTTGTATCCCAACTGTTTAAGTTCGAGTACGATTTCAGGATTTTCAATACCGCTTTCTGAAATTTTCATAAACCCATTGGGAATAAGGTTTGCCATTGATTTTGAAGTTGCAACATCAATTTTCATGGTTTCGAGATTACGATTGTTTACACCGATTATGTCGATTTCGGGATTGATTTTCTCCAGTTCGTGTTCCGCATGAAGTTCCAGAATTACTTCCATTCCAAGCTTATGTGCAAGGGCCGAAAGTTTTGCTATTTCATACTTGCTCAATATGGCGGCGATGAGCAAAATAACATCTGCCCCAATAGATCTGGCTTCAATAACCTGATATTCGTCGATAATAAAATCCTTGCGTAAAATCGGGCAGAAATTGTATTTTCTCGCTGTTGTAAGATCAGCATTGCTACCCCCGAAAAACTTTTTGTCGGTGAGTACCGATAAGGCACTTGCCCCGGCTTGCATGTACCCGATAGAGAGCTTTTCGACCTTTATATGCGGGTTTATTGCACCCAAAGCCGGCGACTTTTTTTTGATTTCGGCAATAATGCCGTTTTTATCGCTACGGGCAAGGTATTTCTTCATCGAAACACATTGGCTGTTAAAATAAATGGATCGTTCCAGCAATTCCACAGAAAACAACAACTTCTCATCCTGCACTTGTTTGCGTTTTTCCAACACAATCTTTTCAAGTATATTCATAACTAATTCTGTATAATACGGTTAAACAATTGAAGTGCCCTCTTCGACTCTATGCTTTCGGCACAAAGTGATATACATTCGTCCAGGGGTTTGTTTGTGTAACATTGCATGGCATAAGCGCTGTTAATCAACACAACATTTTTCTGTGCCTCGGTAGCCTCATTTTTTAAGACTGCAAGAAATATTTTTGAAGCATCCTCAATGCTGTTTCCTGCATTTATTTCCTCCGCTTTTATAGGTTTAAATGGCAGTTCGTTTTTTGAGACCACTTGCTGGCTGTTGTGGGTTGCTATTAATACATCGGAAGTCAGGCTTATTTCGTCGTAACCATCCAGGGAATTCACGAGGCAATACTGCGTTTGGCCGGTTTGCAGGAAGAAATTATACAGCCGGGCAACAGAACGGTTAAAAACACCAACATACTTGAATTCGGTTTGCGCCGGGTTTACCAAAGGGCCCATAAGATTAAATAAGGTATTGGTTTTCAATCCTTTTCGGACTGGAACCAAATTTTTCATAGCCGGATGGAAATTGGGTGCATGGATAAAGCACAGGTTGTATTTTTCCAGATCATCGTTCAATTCATGTTCAGTAGTTTTGAATGTGTATCCAAAATATTTCAAAATATCCGATGAACCGGAAATAGATGTGGAAGCAAAATTTCCATGTTTTGCGACTGGAACACCTGAAGCGGCAAGCACAAAAGCCGACAAAGTGGAAATGTTGAAAGTGTTTTTATTGTCGCCACCGGTTCCGCAAACATCAATGGTAGGTTTATGCAATTTAACA
>CAJAXK010000494.1 GCA_903946925.1 uncultured Bacteroidales bacterium
GGTACTCCGGCCCGAAGGAATTCTTCCACGATAATGGGCACGTCGAATCCAGTAGAGTTGAAGCCGCCGATGTCAGAACCTTTGAAGTAGGCTGATATGCTTGCGGCTTTTTGTGCGAATGTGGGTTCGTCCGCAACATCTATGTCGCGGATGCCGTGAACCATGGTGGCTTCTGGTGGTATCGGGATGGTTGGATTGAAGCGCACTGTTTTTACTTCTTTGGTGCCATCGGGGAAGAATTTGCAGACGGAGAGTTCGATGATGCGATCGTTAATCCTGTCAACGCCGGTTGTTTCGGTATCGAAGAAGATAAGGGGGCGGTGGAGGGTTAGGAACATATTTTAAGAGAAGAGTGAAGTGCGAAAAAAAAAGAAAATGAGTACTCAGGTGGTTTTCTAGTAATAGGGCTTTAGCGGGAATAACGTTTTTTTCGATAGACAATCAGATATGCCTTTAACACGGAAAAGACTTTTGAAGCGGATGCCCGGTGCGCGATACAATTAAGCAAAAATTCCAAAAGCGCAATTATACAAATAATTAATGTGGTGTGTTTGGTTGATGAAGATGTTTATGCCAGCATTTGTTTGAAGAAATTATTAGTACGAAAAATGAGTCGAGTTATGGAGGCAGGCGTTACACAAGCGCGCCACGGGTTAGTTTTACTTAAGAATTGGGTATTGTTTTTGTTTTCTTTTGTTCTTCAAACCATGTTTTTATTGCGGCTTTGCCCTGTTTAATAATTTCAATTGGGATATTTTCAATTGGATTGTCGAATAAAGTAATATAACCGTTTTTGGGGTATGTACCCCAATTTATATCCATTTTTGGAAAATCTGTAATCCAGTCGGGTAGAATTGTTATTGGGTTGTTTCTTAAATCTAATTTACATAGCTTATCTAAATGTTGTAAATATCGAATGTCCTCAATTTTATTGTTATGTAAATCCAGCACTTCTAAATTAGTTAGATTATCAATGCCTTTTATGTTTATTAAATCAAAATCTGTAAATACCATTTTTTTTAACGAAATCAACTCACAAAACCCTTGGAAATTAAGAGACAATAAGCTCGATAAATTAGTAAAATAATCATAGTTTTGTTTTATTCTCTTGAATTTTTTTAGAAACAATGTTGAAGAAGCAACTACTTTCAATTGGGTTGAAAAATCACTCAAGTTAATTGACTCAATATTATAATTTTTAAAAAAACTTATTAATATTTCAAAGGAATTTAAAAAATCAGGTAGTGAATCAGGTGAAAAATCAGTTAGTAAAGCATCATTAAAAGAAATACCCTCTTGTTTTGAAATGGAAGCAATTGATTTACAATAAAACCAAAGTTTTATTAGTGCAACGAACATATCATTTTCATCCACTTCAATATTACTAACAATCTCAGTCCATGGTTCTCTGTAAACATCCAAATACAAAGTATGGATCGAATTATTATGTTTTATTCTAAAAAGTTGTTGAGTAAGCTCTGTTTCTTTATATAATGAAATATGAATGAATATTGATTTATTTTCAACAAATGCCCAATTAGAGTTAGTCTTATTGATAAGGAAACAGTAATTTCCTTTAGGCATATCAATATTATGATCGATATATTTATTGAAGTTAAATAATTTATAAAATATAGGATCCAGATTGGCTGTAATACCTCTAAAATAATCCTCGTATTTTGGCCCTGTTGAATTTAAATCAAGATAAATATTTATTTTTTCAATTTCCATAATATTTTCCATTTTTTTCATTTTTTGGAGATGAAATAGCATTTTTTGCAGTGCCTTGTATCATGCCGTTATTCCATCTAGTTTCACTATAAAAACGTAATTGTTTATTGTGACATTTTACAATTTTTTATACTTCAAAGATAATTAATTATTTCTGAATATATCTCAACCAAACAGTATTTTATCCCAGTTCTAAATATTGAAAGGGGATTAGATCATTTTATACTACACAAATTTAAACTTTTAGGGTTGCATATAGGAGTTAAGATTTTTGGGTTTTATGATTAATGGGTTTGGGGAATTGTTTTTTTGTTCCTTTTTGGTGTTAGGTAGATGCCAGCTATTTATTATATTAGGGCTGTGAGGTTGATTTGAAGTGCTGGATTTCGTGTGGCTTTTTGTTTTGATTGCAGTTGATAACTGGACGGCACTGTAGTTGTTGTTTGGTTAAGAGAGGATATGCTGCCATGAAAAACCAAAGGAGCAATGGGTAGAATTTGAAAATTTTTTATTGTGCTAAATTAGTTAATACAATAATGTGGGTCAATTTGAAAATGAGATAATTTGAAAATTGGCACTTCGACAGGCTCTGTTGCCGGAAGGGGGTAATGTGATAATTAATTTGAAAATTTGGCAATTTGAAAATTTGAAAATGGATTGCTATTGAGATAATGTGATAATGCGGTAATGTGGGAATGTGAGAATGTAGGAATGTGAGAATTTGAGGATTTGGGGATGGGGGAATTAATTTGAAAGTGTGGGAATTTGAAAATTTGATAATGTGCTAACGTGCTAATGTGCTAATGTGCTAATGCGGTAATTTGTAAATTTGAAAATGTGGGAATGTGGGAATTTGCATTTCTGCAGGCTCAATTATTGCATTTTGGCTCGGCCAGGCAGCCAACGGTTGGGGCTTGATAATGGATTCCGTGCTCAGGCTCCCTCCTACCCTGACTATAACCAGAATATCTATATTGGGGTTATTTGCAGCCAGAACGGATGAAATCCTATATGAAGTGAAGGAAATTGTGGTTTGAAGGAAATTGAAATACAACTGCTTAGAGTGATGGCAGAAACTGCTCGAAGGGTTTGAGAAAATAAAGAGTTTTGATTATTCGTTGGGTGGTTTTATTCTGTCGCCGAGGGTGTAGGTTTGATCATTTGTTTTCTGGGCTTTTTTGGCTTGATGATAGCCTGATGTATAGGGATATGCTGTCCTGGTATAGGTTTCTTCAATAATAAGTTTCTCACCGATGGGCTGAATCAATGCTTTGTCGTTTTGGGTGGGATCTTTTATCCTTGGGGTTATGGGATAGGCATTCATTTGATTGGAATCGTACTTTTTGAGCATTGCTGTGATGCTGGATAATTCTGTGTTTGAATTTATCCATCGTTTGGCCTGACCATCTGATAGAATAACTGGCATACGGTGTTGGCCAATTTTTTGGAGCAGGGTGTTTGCTGTTGTTGTGATTATGGCAAAGGTGTTTTCTTTTTCTAATGTTGCCGGGTTTATCCATGTGTCCCAGATTCCGGCAAAAGCGAATGGTTTTTTGTGTTTTTGGAGATAGATTAGATAGGGCTTTGAAAGGCCAACGTCCTTTGGCCCGGCTATGAATGCTGTTGCTATTACCAGACAACGTTGGGAACGGATTGGTTTGCGGAAGGCTTTCTTTTGGATTATCCCCATTGCACCGTGAATTTTAGGGTCGTCGGATTGGTTGGAATCCCCTTCGGCCCGGGCATTGAAAAGATTCATCCCGGATTTTGCCCAGAAGGGGGTTAACCCAAATTTGAAAAGCTGGAGTTGGTATGGCTTTTCGTTGGTAATGACTGGGGCATACTGACCGGGACTGATGTTGTAGTTGGGGGATAGTTCTATGTCCTGAGATGGCAAACCGAAAAGGGTTTCGATTTGGGGTAGTGTATTGGCGAGGATGTACCGGCTGCACATTGATTAGATTTTAATCAGGGATTTGGCGGGAAGGTAATCTTTTTTAAATTTGAAAATTTGAAAATGAGATAATTTGAAAATGTGGGGATGTGAAGATTTGGGGATTTGGGAATTGATTTGAAAATGGGTTAACCGTGAATGAATGATTTCCGGGCTTTTTCAACCTGACTTATTTTAGGTCAGTTCTAAAAATTCGATTTTCAACTAATTTGTATCAAGTTATAACAAAGAAGTGGTTTGGATTTAGCACAATGAAAAAGAGCGAATGATTTTTCCCTACTAAACGCAATAATTTTTCAAATAACTTGAGTTTATGATTTTACGGTATTGTTTTTTGGTTAGTAAAATTGAAGCATTTTGATTTGTTCAAACCAAAATAAGTTGTAGTTTAAATTGATTAATCCGATTATGCCGGTTGCCTGGACTTATCAATCACAACTAAGATCTACTCCTTTCAGCTGTTATTAATTTGTTTTTTAAAGGACAGATGGAATTATTAACGACTTATTTGATTTTAAAGGTGTTAATGAAATCCCTACGCTAAGTTACTCATTCATTGCTTATTTTTAAAGGTATTCGTGAGCTAAAGGTTCGCCAGATTGATTTATAATATCATCTTCGGTTGGTGAATTTTCCCAATCATGGCTATTTCATGCTTTGTTCCTTAAATCCAAATACATGTTCGATTCGTAGTTTGTTATTGAATTGATCATCAAAAAGGCCCTTGTTGCCTCGTGTTTTATGTATCTGGTTTTAAAACGCAGGTAATTGCAAATATTAAAGAGCATTTAGGTCTGGTATTTTAGAATTACGGAGCCTTTAATCCAATGAAAACTGATGAATTATTTACAAGCATCAGCATATCCAGATAATTAATGAAACCATCCCCATTCAAGTCTGCAGGTAAAAATCCTGAACTAAATAATGCAGACTGATTATCTACAAGTACCATATCCATTCCATCGATTATACCATCCTGATTTACATCCCCGGAATAGACGCAATAATTACTGCCTAAGAGTTTTAAATTATTTCCAAAAGCTTTTGAAAGCTGATCCGTAAAGTTGTATCCTGGATTTGTTTGAATAAAAGATACTGGAACTGCAGACCACGTTTCGATATGATTCCTGTTTTTTATTACAAGATAATATGCATCTGTTAATTCAGAAGGAACTGTGAACTGGCAGGTTCCATCAGTTTTTAGGTTTATGGAATTGATGGTGTAAACTATCTGATAAGGTAGAGTGGAATTCCGTATTTCTATGTCAATTTGATCCGCAATATCTTCACTAAAATGATCCCCGTTTTCATCTTTAGCTTTATTCATTAACTGAATTGAATTATTAAACAATCCTTCCAGAAATATTTTGAGCTGTATTTTTTTTGTTACTGTAACAAATAGGTTAGAGGGCAGGCTTTCACCACAAATATTATTTCCCTTCACGGTGATATTGCCGGAAATAGCATTTGTTCCAAAATCTACAGTTATTGTATTTGAGGTACTTGTCCCACTAGCTCCTGTAGGCAAAGTCCAAACATAAGAAGAAGCATTAGCAATTGCAGGTAGAGTGTAAGTTACTGAATTCTGCCCCTGACAAACTGAGTCCAAACCTATAATTGTTCCTGAGCTTACAGGTAAAGAGCTAACTGTAACAGCTTTAACAGACGAAACGCCATTACCACATGAGTTACTAGGGGTTACGGTTATATTCCCATTCTCTGAACCAACGGTTACTTCAATTTGAGTGGTACCTTGACCACCTGTTATTGTCCATCCTGGAGGAACTGTCCAAGAATATGTATTTGACATTGCCAAATAATCAGCACATATACGTGCAGCAATACCAGGGGTACTGCAACTATTTAAGATAGCCTGGGTATTAGCTTTTCCAGTGCCAACGGAAGTGCCATTGGCTCCGACACTAGTTCCATCACACCCCCATGGAACTCCAGAACTTTGATCAGATGGAGCTGCTTCATAATAAGTAAAGGATCCACTTCCATTATCAGAGATATAAAAAATAACACCACCCGCTGGCCCCTGATATCGCAAATGATAAACAGCTGAAGAAGTAAAGTTCCGAACAGCACGAACATGTAATGCATCACTTTTGGGGTCAGGGGCTAGATTTCCAAAAGCAAAATGCTTTATCCAGTCAAAATTATTGTTATACTCGCTCGATGAGTGGTACCATTCACCAGCAAAGTCGCCTGTGCCAAAAGATTGTAAATTGGTGAACATCAAATTAAGTTCATCAATAGAGGGCAGATACCATTCATTGTTTATAGTTGCCGGTTGTGGAATTGAATAAATGACAGAACCAGCACCTTGGCAAACTGCGGCTGCTCCTGAAATAGCCACTGCAGATTCAGGCAATGGGCGAACGGTAATGGCAAGTGCAGAAGGTATTCCATCACCGAAATCATTATGTGCTTTCACACTTATGTCACCTGAAACAGCTACTGTTGTATAATTTATAGTTATAGTATTTGTTGTACTTGCCCCGTTAGCCCCAGTAGGCAAAGACCAAACATATGAAGTAGCAGCATCAATAGGAGGTACTGTGTAAGTTACGGAATTCTGTCCCTGACAAACAGTAGTTTCACCAGTGATTGCCCCTGCAGCTGCAGGTATAGGGTTTACTGTAATGGAGAGAGTTGAAGATGTTCCATCTAAACAGCTGTTAGTTCCTTTTACAGTTAGGTTACCGGAGGTAGCATTTGAAGAGAAGGTAATGGTTACATTTTCTGCTGTACCTGTAATTGCAGCGTTTGTACCACTGTATGCCCAGGTATAACCGGATGCATTAGCAATGGCCGGAACTGAATAGGCAACAGAAGCCTGACCCTGACAAACTGTAGCCATGCCTGAAATTGTTCCCGCCGATGCAGGCAATAAAACTAAACTAATCTTAAAATCTTGCAATATTTTCCAATTTATATTATCCTTAATATCTCTTGTATAAATGATGGCAATCGGAGAATATTTGTAAAGAGGAGTTGAAAAAGCAGAATCCGGTATATTCCAGCTCAAAGTATAGTTCCCGTCACCTTGAGGAATCATAATTTCAGCATTTGATCCTCCGAACCTTGATAAATCAATCCAGACTCCTACAATATCAGAGGCTCCATCAGGGTCCGTAACGGTAGCCTGGAATTCAATAATGTGATTGCTTGGAGTACATGGAATTGTAATCAAAGAAGGCGAAAATGTTGCAGAAATGATTTTAGGCATACTATACAATTGAGTAATTGACAGACTGTCTGTGTGGCTTAAGATCCCTGTATTATTCCCAGCAGGATACATCAGATCTGGAGCGATGTAAGAATGACCAAGACCAATGACATGCCCGAACTCATGATTAAGTATCTCTTTCAATGTATCAGAACTGGTATTGTAGATATCCATTTTCCCACCATAAAAATAACCATTCGATTTTGTTACAGCAATTCCATCACCATAAGGAAAGTCAACGTAGCCATTATTATATTGTCCTCCCCATTCAGGATAACTAAAATCTACTACAATATCAGCAACGGAACCCAGTGAGTTATCCTTAGTAATAATTACTCCACTATTTGAAAGCAGTGCATTATACATAGATATTGTAGAGTCTAAGTAAGATTCCTGAATAGCAGAATAGTTTCCAATAATTGCGAGTGATACCTGACCATCCAGCATTTTCTGCATAGTATAATTACCTAATGGAAAATAGGAGTCACATCCAAATGGAACATAATTATCAGAATGCTGGTTGACATAATCAAGAACATATTCCTTTTCAGGATTGCCATAGCAACAGTTCAGAGCTGCGAGTGAAATATTGCGCAGGGGTGTGTTGTTGCTATTATCAATGACGTCCTTGTAAAGAGATATCCTTTCCTGAGGTGTGTTTATATTCAAGCCAATAGGACAATAGTCGAACTTTGCTTTATATGTAAGAGGGCGGTAAGGATAATCCTGGAAATAGTTTTTGAATTGGATCGCTGCTTCATCTTCATCTTGTGCAAGGCCATAAGCTGATGCGATATAAGGAATGAGGCCTTTCAAATATGAAGCGGATTCTTTAGCATCTTGAAAAACAAAGCCTAATGGCCCAAGATAGCCAGTGCCATTAAGCCTCATATATACAGTAAGATGTAGTGTCAGTGGGTCGAGAGTTGCACTTGTAAAATTATTCTTCAGGTCTTCAAGAATGCTCATACAACCTGGATAATCCATTTGATCCGGGTAAGAAAAGTCAGCTTTCAACCAAGCTTTCAGTAATAATGCATCATCTAACAATGTACTGTCACCCGGGTTATTAATCACCTCTTGTAGAAGCGACAAACAAGAATCACTAACGGTAGAATTCGTGTAAACCCAATAAGGACTTCCGTTCTCCATATGTTGCCCGTAGTATGAAACCGCTTTTGAAAACAAAGAGTCAGTAAGAGTGTTCTGTGTAAATCCATTAAACATAGAACTTAACAGAAATAAAATGAATATTAATCTTTTAACGCGCATAACCAAAGTATTTGCAGAATTAATGTACTCCCCATTCTCAAGGCAGATTTATGGCAAAGTTAAGTTATAAACTGGTTATCGGATAAAACCAGAAAAACATTTTGGCCTTCTTATCGGATTATAACCAGAATATATGTATTGGGGTTATTTGCAGCCTGAACGGTCGGGGGATGGTTTGGATGTGACGGTGGTTGTATGGGTGAAATTTGTTTGCTAATGAGTGTCGGAAATTTGGGGATGCGTTTGTTTGTTTGATATGTGGTGAAAAATGGAATGCATCTCAATAGTATGTATTCTTATACGGGGTTTTTGATGGTGGGTTGTGACTAATCATAGTTGGGGTTGAAATGGGTTGTTTTTGAAGTGTTCGTTGCTGATTTCTTCTTCGGCTGCTTTTGTGAATAGGTTGTCTATGCAATTTATCAGGCTGTAAGCTCCAAAGTTTATGAAATTGCTGGCATTGTCCACAATATCGGCGTCTGGATCAAAATATGGCAGGTCTTTTTCGATTCCGTCTTCATTTGTTGTTGTATCGCCGGTAATGAAATTCAAGTTGGTTGTGATCGGCGTTGTGGGGTTTGTCGAAAAGAACATTTCCACCATGGCGATTTCTGGTGTTTGGCAGTATTTTATTGATAGTAAACCGGGGTTGATTTTATCGCCGTATAGTTTGATAAATTGTGCCAGGAGTTCGAGTTTTTGCATGGTTTGGGTTAATGTTGGTTTTTGTATTTATGGTTTTAGTGATATGGTGAATTGGATTAAATTGGTATAATTCCGGTTTTTGCGTTTTGATGTTTTTCTTCTTACTTCAATTCCCCTGAGAGTATTTTGTTGATGCACAGTTTGGTGTGGTGTGAAAATTTACCGGTTAACATCCATTGGAGGTATGAGGGGTCGTTGAGGGCTTTCTTTCCGATGTTTTTGCCGAAGGTGAGAACGATGTCGCCGTATTCGTTGCGGGTGAATTTGCGTTCGTAGTCGATGATGGTGTTTCCTTGGTTGCATATATCGTGGAGGGATTCAACGTTGGGTTCGAGGCCATATTTTTCGATTTGGGCAGCGAATACTTCTACCGAGGCCAAAGTATCCGCTTCTGCTCCATGTGCGCCATCGTGATCCTTTTGGCAATAGAATTTGTAGGCTGCGGTCAGGTCGCGCTTTTCCATCATGTGGTAGATCCGCATGGCATCAACAAATTTTGTATCGTCGTTGAAAGGTAGCGGTACTCCGGCCCGAAGGAATTCTTCCACGATAATGGGCACATCGAATCCGGTAGAGTTGAAGCCGCCGATGTCAGAACCTTTGAAGTAGGCTGA
>CAJAXK010000495.1 GCA_903946925.1 uncultured Bacteroidales bacterium
AGGGGGTCGTGGTCGAAAACCTGAAAGAGGGGTTCCATGTAAAAGTTCCCGACTTTCACCAGGGTATTGTCCAGGGTGCGGAAAACATAAAAAATTTTGTTACCGGTTTTATTCTGGGCTGGGAAGAAACCGTAACGCCGGAAGAAATCCTGGTCCACGTAATCGGGGATATGGTTGATATCGAAAACGTAATGCTCCTCGTCAATAATGATTTTTTCCTGTTGCTGGACGGCGAGATTTTTCCGCTTTTCGACAAAGGGTTTCAGTACTTTGCTGAAAGCGGTTTGGGTTAACCCGAATTTCTTTGCTATCTCGTTGGTTTTGATGTGTATGATGGTATTGTCCAGTAGGCTTAAGAAAGCCGCCACCATTTCGATGTATTTTTTTGAGCGCTTGGTATCGGGATGGCGGTAAAGTTGTAGTGCAAGGCCTTCCACATAAAAATCAAGGAAATCGGTTTGGCTTTCTGATTGATTTTCGCTGTCCGTTTCAAGCGATTCTATATTTTCAATGACCTGGACACGGATACCATTTTCTGTTAGCAGTCGGCCTGCAGAAGCGAGGGCTGTTTCATTGTCGTCCGCACCCATGATATTCGTCAAACCTTCGATGGAAACGTTTTTTGTGAGCTTGGCGAGTTTGAAAATGTCGTCCTTTAGGAGGGTTCCATTTGGCAGGCTTATCGTATTTTCAAAACCTGCAGCATGGCGATCCACCACTTTTGCGGGGGAAGGAAGGATAATCGCTTTGTCGAGTTCTTTGATTGCGTCGGCGGAAGCCTCCAATCCATAAAACCCCTTTTCCTTTATTTCTTCAGGTAAAGGGAGCAATTTTTTGATTTCTTTGGCAACAAGAGCTGTGCTGATGTCCAATTGTTTGGAGATGGTTTCGGAAAGGAGGTCGCGGGTTTGCTCGTCGGGGATAAGGGAAATTTGGGAGGTAAGGTCTTTGACGAGACGGGCTTTTTGGAGAGGATCGGGGTCTGTACCAAGTTCAGTTTTTATGAGGTTGATGCGGAAAGAAACAATATCGGTGCGGTTGGCTTCAAGGTAGGTTTTCATGGTGGCGGAACCATGGCTGCGGATAAAGGAATCGGGGTCTTCCCCTTTGGGAAGAACAACCACATACACATCCATGCCGGCTTGTAATGGCAGTTTGATGTTCGCGATACTGGCTTTGATACCGGCAGGGTCATCGTCGTACACTAATGTTAGGCAAGTAGTGAGCGAACTGATCATTTTTACTTGTGTGTCGCTCAGGGCAGTGCCGGAACCAGCTACCGAGTTTTTGATTCCGGCCAGAAACATGCTTATGGTATCGGTTTGCCCTTCCACCAGGAAACACTCGTTTTCCCTCATAATGTCCCTTTTGGACTGGTAGAGGCCATACAAGAATTTATTTTTGCTGAATACCTCCGTTTCCTTGGTGTTGATGTATTTGGGTTTGTCTTTGTCGGCAGTTAGGATCCGTCCGGTGAAACCGATAATGCGCCCTGATCGGTCGAAGAAAGGGAACATCAAGCGGCGGGAGAAAGAATCGTAAAACTGGCCCTGTTCATTTTTGTTGATCAATCCGGCTTCAAAAAGTACGTCGTGGCTATAGCCAGAGGAAATGGCAGCTTTAAGCAGGGTATTTCCTGAATCGGAGTACCCTATATAATAAGGAATGACTGCATCAGTGAGATTACGTTGTTTGATGTATTCCTGAGGGATTGCGTTTTTCTTATAGTTCTCGCTGAAATGCTGTGCAGCGAATTTGTTTGCAGCGAGTATGGCTTCTTTTTTTGTTTTTGCTTCTATTTCCTGTGCCGAAACTGCACTTTCTTCCACCCCGATGTGATAGAAACCGGCGATATACACAAGTGCCTCTGGATAGGACATTTTCTCATGTTCCATGAGGAAGGAGATCGCGTCGCCCGATTTTCCACAGCCAAAACATTTAAAGGTGTTGCGGACAGGGTTTACGATGAAGCTCGGTGTACGCTCATTATGAAAAGGGCAGCATCCGGTATAATTGTAGCCTTTCTTCTTAAGGGGGACAAAATCGGAGAGTATGTCGTAGATATGGATGGCATCTTTTATGGAGGAGGAGTTTTGGATCATGGTTCAATTTGAAAATGGGGTGGGTTTTGAGAGGTTGAGTTGTTGAGA
>CAJAXK010000496.1 GCA_903946925.1 uncultured Bacteroidales bacterium
CAAAACGTTTTACTTCATGTTTCAACAAATAACCTGCAAGGTTTTGCGTACACGAAGCATCAAAAACCAACTTATTGGCTTGGGCTTCGTTTCGCACAAATAATGCCCTTACACGGTCGGCCGAACCTTTTTCATACCCGATAAAAACATTGATGGTTTTATCGCCCAGTAAAGCTGTTACTTTTTTTATAAGTTCACTCATTGCTTGCACCCTCCTCGTTAAATAAAGTGGAAACGGCAATCTTTTTATAATTTTCGTAAGGGCCTATTTCCTTGATTTTTTTCACCGTGTTGTTTACAACCTCCGCCCATTTGAATCCTTCGGCAGCCGATACCCAACTAAATTGGATACGCTCGGTATCAATTCCTGTAAAATTCAACAAGTTGCGGAATACGATCCATCTACGGCGAGCGTGAAAATTGCCAGTACTGTAATGGCAATCGTTTGGATGGCAACCCGAAACAATAATTCCGTCGGCCCCATTTTCAAAGGCTTTCATCAGTATCATAAAATCAATGCGCCCTGTACACGGAAAGCGTATTATTTTCACATTGGCCGAATATTTTATACGGCTTGTACCTGTGAGGTCGGCTCCGGCATAAGTACACCAGTTGCACACAAATGCCACAATTTTTGGTTCAAATTCCTGCATTCCTCTATGCTTTTATTCGTTTAACAAAGCCATTATTTCTGTATAAACCTGCTGGTTTGAATAACCATGTATATCAATTGCCTTGGTGCGGCAAAGTGCAACACAGGTACCACAACCCTGGCAAAGCCCTTCGTTCACTCTGGCAAGGGTTTTTATCACTTCGCCATTCCTGTTTTTGATTTCTTCGCGTTCGATAGCCTGATATGGGCAAACGCTTTGGCAAAGGAAGCAACCCACACAGGATGAAAAAACTGGTGCCGGTTGACGGTTGACAAGTGCAACCAGCGGATCGCGGGTAAGTTCGTCGTTACTGAACAAAGCAGCAACTTTTACGGCAGCACCAGAAGCGGCGGCAACCGATTCGGGAATATCCTTTGGAGCCTGACAAGCACCGGCAAGGAAAATGCCGGCAGTATTGGTTTCTACTGGTTTCAGTTTTGGGTGTGCTTCCGCGAAAAATTTGTAAGCGTCGTAAGAAACGTGAGCCGTTTGGGCCAGTTCTTCGGCTCCTTTATTGGCAACACCGGCCGTGGCAAGCACAACCATATCGGCTTCAATCTCAATCGGGATTCCGCCCATCAATGTATCTGCACCACGAACAATCAGTTTGCCATTTTTCTCATAAATGGTCGAAACACGGCCCCTTACATAGTGGGTTCCGTCTTCAACAATGGTGCGGCGCACAAATTCTTCGTACATCTTTCCCCCGGCACGTATATCCATATAAAAAACGTAAGGAGTTCCGTCGTGGACTTTATGTTTGTATAGCATTGCATGTTTGGCAGTGTACATGCAGCATATTTTTGAGCAATATTCAATTCCCTTTGCGGGATCGCGGGAACCGGCGCAAGCTACGAAAACGATCTTTTTAGGTTCTTTTCCATCCGATGGCCTGCGTATTTCGCCCTGGGTTGGACCAGATGCCGAAGCTAAACGTTCGAATTGAAGCCCATCAATTACATCCTTGTATTTACCATATCCGTATTCCGGGAAAAAGTCGGGCTTTAAAACATCAAATCCGGTAGCAAGAACAATTGCTCCAACTTCAACATCCAGAATTTCATCTTCCTGATCGAAACGTATGGCTTTGGTTGGACAAACAATTTCGCAAACCTTACATTTACCCTTAATATAATAGGTGCAATTTTCGCGATCAATCACGGGTTTGTTTGGAACGGCTTGAGGGAAAGGCACATAAATTGCCGGACGGAATCCCAAACCGCGCTCAAATTCATTAGGAATTTTTTTCTGAGGACATTTTGTGGTACAAAGCCCGCAACCCGTGCAAAGATGTTCGTCGAGGCTCTTAGATTTTTTACGGATTTTTACCTTGAAATTTCCAATAAATCCATCAACAACTTCTACTTCCGAATAGGTATGAAGGGTAATATTAGGATGCTGCGCAACCTCAACCATTCGTGGAGTAAGAATACACTGAGAGCAATCGAGGGTTGGAAATGTTTCAGATAACTGCGACATGTGGCCACCAATGGAAGGCTGCTTTTCGACCATTATCACTTTGTGTCCACAATTAGCAATATCGAGAGCTGCCTGAATACCGGCAATTCCACCTCCAATAACAAGCGCAGTTTTTGTTACAGGAACTTTAATGGAATTAAGCGCTTTGTTCTTTTTTACCTTTTCGACCATTACCCGGACGAGATCCCCGGCTTTTTCGGTAGTGAGATCGTCCTTTGGGTGAACCCAGGAGCAATGCTCGCGGATGTTCGACATTTCGCAAAGGAAAGGGTTCAACCCGGCTTCGGCACAAGCTTTCCGGAAAGTTGGCTCATGCATTCGAGGAGAACAAGCTGCAACAACCACCCCATCGAGTTTGTGTTCCTTTATGGCTTCTTTCAACAAAGTTTGGCCAGGATCGGAACACATGTATTTATAATCGGTGCTAAACTCAACACCTTTGAGTTCACCGGTAATTTTGGCGACTTTTTCGCAATTTACTGTGGCTGAAATATTTTCACCGCAGTGACAAACAAAAACTCCTATACGCGACATGTTATGCCTCCAATTTTTGAGTGTTAACAACTTTTTTGGGTTCGCTTGCAACCGGAACTTCCATGGCAGGTTTCACCGGAAGGTTAACCTCGGTCATGTGGCGGTTCAAGCCAAGTGTTTTGGCATCGAGTCCAACTGCAAGTCCAAGTACCTGAGAAATATATAAGATTGGAATATCAATCTTTTCGTTCAGGAATTTATTGATTTCCGGACGACGCATATCCAAGTTCGAGTGGCACATGGGGCAGGCAACCACAACTACTTCTGCAGCGCGGTCAACGGCATCTTTCATAATATTGCCCGATAACCTGGCAACCGTATCGGTACGCGAAACCGACATGCCGGCACCACAACACTCTGTTTTATAAGCCCAGTCTATTGCATCGCCGCCAGCTTTTTTTACCAGTACATCCATGCTTTGAGGATCTTCAACCCTGTCGAATTTCAGAATTGAATGAGGTCTTACCAACAAGCATCCGTAATAACAGGCGGTTTTATAATCAAAAGGTTTAACCACTTTTTCTTCCAGCCTGTCAGTAATATATTTATCAATAAACTGTATGATATTCAGGATTTGGGTTGTTCCTTCGTATTTCAAATCAATAATTGAAGCGACCCTCTTGCTCAGCGACTTATCAGCTTCCAGTTCGTGTTTAACTATCGAGAGCCTATTGTAACAAGCGGCACAGGGAACAACAATATCGCTTATACCTTCCCTTTCGGCGAGGGCCATGATGCGGGCAGGCAAACTCAGCGACAATTCCTTATTGAGGTTGTGGGCGGCAGTTGCCCCGCAACAGTTCCAATCTGGGATTTCGACCAATTCAATATCAAACACTTTTGCCAAGGCCGAAACAGATTCCTGGTATTCGCGGGCTCCGCCTTTCATGGAGCAGCCCGGATAAAAACCTACTTTCATAGTTTTCCCTCCTTTTTATCCTGTACTTTGTTAAAAATAGCAGCTATTTTTTTCCTTCCCTTAATAAATTCAGGAACAGGGTTTAATTTACCTTTTATGAACATTTTTGGGGCAACGGCAACATCCTGCATCATAGCACCCGTGCGCATTTTATAATCAACTATCAACCCCATTTCGTACAGACGACCGGTATAGTTAATCGAATCGAGGAACGATTTATGGAACGAGATTATTTTTTTTGCCTGTGGATTGGTCTTTTTTGCCCTGTAGGATTTCTGCCTCATAAAATCCATCAGCGATGGTATGTCAATTTCCATTGGGCAACGCGTGAGGCACATTTCGCAAGTAACGCAAAGCCATATCGTCATTGATTTCAGCAGCTTTTCGACATGAAGCGGATCCTCGGTTTGCAACATGCGCATTACCAGACTTGGCGGATATTCCATTTCGGTTGCTACCGGGCAACCAGCCGAACATTTGCCACATTGGTAGCATTTGTTTACTATTACACCTGTTTCCCTGCGGATTTCGTCGTTCAGGGTGTCCGGGTGAGTATGTTCATGGGAAGCGGACATGGTTATTTTTACTTGAGGTTAAACTTATTGTTGGTCGGGCTAATCCTGTGCCCCAGTTTTGCATCCGTGTTAAATGGCACTTAAACAGTTAATTTGGCGATGACATTAGGTGCCATTCTTGCCAAACCCATTCATTTACACTTAACAATCCCGATTGCAATTTGAAGGTTTTGCTGTTAATGGATTCACAGGCAAAATTAACTTATTCAGTATTCCAAATATGAAATTTTGTAATTTATAATGTTTTTAAATAAGAAAGGGCAATCGCATTTCCTCAGCCTCCGCGAAGTTGATTTTGGATAGATAGATAGCCTATCCTAAAAGGGTTTTCGGAATCGGATTTTGGGAATTAAATTTGTTATGATATGTAAGGATTTAAGACCATCCATAATTGTACCGATACAAGTGGTGAGGGGATCGGCTGCCAAAAGCTTGCTTTTTAATACATTGTGAATTAAATATTTTCATACATTTGACCCATTACCCCAAATACCTAAATCATAATTTATCTTAGTTTTTATGTTGCAGTTTTACAGGCTTTTGTTACTAATCACCTCCTTCTTTTTATTGGTTGTGGCTATTGAAGCCAAAGGTGAAAACTCAGATTCATGCAGTGCATTGAAATTTCACTCCCCATTTGAGAAGGAAGTTTTTGCCGAAATATGTTCCGGTATGGCTCCCGATTACCTAAAAATGGCCGTTGGGGTAAACCCTTTGAGCAACAATAACGATCTATTAATCGTAAAGGGTAAGGTAAAGAATGAGGTTGAAAAATTAAAAACCAAAATTGCCACCTTAAAAAAGCCAGCCGCACAGTTGAAATTCATTTTCGATGATGTACAAAAGACTTTTTTGAAACAGTATGATTTGGACGCCGACTTCACGGACATGTTCCTATCGGGCAATTACAATTGCCTCACTGCTACCATTTTGTACGCCTTGCTCCTCGATGAACTTTCAATAAAATACACAATTAAATTTGCCCCCGGTCATGTATATCTTATTGTGAAGGGAAACGATCTGCAGTATATTTTTGAGACTACCGACCCAATTGGAGGATGTATTGAACTTAACAAAGCGATACAAAACACTGTATCGCAGGGAATGAGGGTAGCACAATATATATTGTCTGAAAATCAGAAAAAGCAGACCGGCGTACTCCTTGAAAATTATTTTATCAGGTTGAACAAGTATGACATCAAAGGTTTGATAGGTTATCAATATATGAATTTGGCAATACAGAAAATGAATAAAAATGACCTGGTTAGTGCATTTTACTACACCGAAAAAGCAAAAATCTTCACCCCTGTAGATGACCTCAGCAATCTGAGTTCAATGTTGTTAGCAACTTCTGTTGAAAAGGCATCCATCGAAAGTACCGAAAGGGCTCATTTGATGGTAATGTTGTACAATACGGTTGAGTTACCAAATAAGAAAAAACTGATTACTGAAGATTTTACAAGTGTAATTTACAGTTGTTTATTGGGTGATTTTCCAGCACCCGATTCATCTGAACTTATTTATAAGATTATGATCGAAGGCATATCAGACAATGATGTTGTAACCGTTATTAAGAGAAATTACTTTGAAACCTATTACGCTTATTTAAGGACTAAAAAGAGCAACGAGGAACGTTTGGCATTTATTTACAAGTTGTACTCCGAAGATGAAAACAACCCGAATTACAAGTCAAAGCTCACCGAAGAAGTAAGGGATATTCCCTATAGGGTGCAATCTGGGGCTGTTGATTACTATGATTCTTTGGCTGTCAAATACCCAAAACTGATAAATATTGAACTGTTTATTTACCAGAGTTGTAATTCTTTGGTGGTTGAGGCTGAAAATGCATTCAGGTCGAACAATATTGAAAAGGGTGAGAGGCTTCTTAAGGAATATGCAGATAAAAATTATTACGATAAAAACAAGCCTGCTTATTGCAACCCCGCCGATGCATATAGCCTGGCAGGATCGATATATTTCAGGAAAGGAGATTATGCCAAGGCTAAAGCTGCATTTAAAAAAGGTTTATCCTACGACCCCGACAACTACGAATTGAAAAGAAAACTAAAAGAAATTAACAACTAATTGCCCGGCTGGGCTTATAAGTGACATTGATGCAATACATATCCACAACGGCTGGATTTGATCAGGAAACTAACTTTACAACTTATAAGGCATGGCTTGTAGCTATTTAGCCATAAACTAAATTGCCAAATAGCATTTGTTGTTTGAATCTTCGAATTTCCAGAAGCCTTCTTTAGTTAATCGCCAGATTATACGCCTGGCTTACCTTCATTTTATTTCCTTTACTGGTGTAAAAAACAGCTTCTATCAAAAGTTTTTTGATCATAGATTCACTGGAAGATATATTGTATTCCAGTACCCCGGTATTCCCGTTTTGTTTTATTTTCTTCCGGTATTTAGGGTCGTTGGCCGAAAGGGAATAGAAATTCACTTTCAGCGAAGGGTCGGAGAGCGTAATATAAAGGAAATATTTCCCTTCGAGGGTGGTATGGTCAACTTCTTTAAACTGCAATTTCACATCCTTGCCGGCAACAGTGCCATCTGTATAGAATTCTTTCAAGCCTGGTTGTAAGACTCCATTTTTATAGGTATTAATGGATTCAACTGTTCCGCTTTGGTAGTATTGGGTTTCGGTTCCGTCTTTTTCGCCATTTATATAATTGAGGACCTGGGCTGTTTTTCCATTTTTATAAAAATAAGTGCATTTTCCATTCCTGTGACCGTCCTTGAATTCAGCTTCCATAAACACAGTACCATCGGGGTAAAATTGCCTCACCCTTCCATTGGGTTTGCCATTCTTGTAATGTACCATGTATTGCAGCTTGTTGTTCTTGTCATAAACAGGGTATTCCCCATCCTTTTGGCTTTTGTTTTCGAGGCTGTCGGCACCCTTAATATTTTGGCTGACTTCATTTCTGGGAGTACAGGCAGTAATTGCGATAATAAAAATTATTAGTGGTAGAAAAAGCCGCATACAAAAAGAATTTTGGCAAAAATATTAAAACTCCCAGAACAAAAACAATAATTACATTATTATTTCCCAGACTTGAGGGTGACTCCATACACTGCCCTTCAATATATCTTTTCTTCTGTAATTAATTTGTTTTTTAAAGGTCAGATGGAATACGCCATAATATCATTCCTGGTTGGTAGGAAATTTTACCATGGCTATTTCATGTTTTAATAAACTGGCTGCAAGCTGATAGAATAAATAGGGGAACTTCTTTTTTTAGGATGAATGAAACAAGGCAATGAATAAATAGCTCTAAAGGTAAAGTTAAATGCGGAAAAGGATATTTAACACTGAGTCCGCTCCGAAAACCCTAAAAAAAGAAAACCACGGAGTCACGGAGGGCATAGAGGCACACAGAGTGCTGTTAATCAGCACTATAAATTTCGTGTAACTTAGTAGTTTAGTGGCTTAGTGGCAAAAAAAAGACTTTTCGAAGTAAACTCAAAGTTTAAGGATTAACCGTTACAACAAAATGGGCTGCGTTGTTATCGGCTATTACTAAATCAGAAGCATCGGTTATGCCATCGCCGTTCAAGTCCGCAGGCAGATAACCTCTTGAAAAGCCTGCAACTGAATTCTGGATTAACAATAGATCATCCTGATCAATGTGGCCATCGGCATTGCAATCGCCCGAATACATGCTATACAAACCGGATGACAGCATTTTTAAGTTATTGCCATAAACCGAAGCTGGACTGTTGCTAAAATTATATTCGACAAAATTGCTTTGCAGAAGAACTGTGGCGGCAGTGGTTATTGAAATAGAATTGCGATGTTTTACGGTGATAAAATAATTGCTATTGAGGCTCACCGGATAAAATAAGGTTGCAACGCCATGTTTGTCCAAATGTATGGTATCGCTAAAAACAACAGAACTATAATTGGAGGCATCACGCAATTCCACAATGATGTTATCTGCAATATTCCCGTTAAAATGCTGCCCGTTTTCATCCATTGCCTGTTGAAGTAAACCAGATCCAGTATAAAGCCCTTCTATCAAAACTTTAAGGGTGAGCACTTTATAAAATGGCTCTATTTCCTGGTTTATCAGAAAAATCCGCCAAGAAGTATGATCGGAATGGTTTAGTATCCCATCTTCGTTGAAATCAATAACTGTGGGATTTATCCACTTTTCGATAAAAGTTTCATCGGTAAACGTATCCTCATCGTTCTCGAGTTCATCGGGAATCCCATCCCCATCCTGAAAGCCGTTGGTATCAAAAGTCCAAAGTAAGGGCGAAGTAATGCCATTTTCGGCTTTATATGCAATTAGTGCCATCCAAAGTGCCTGAAAACAAGGAGTAGCATGGGCCATAGCCGGAATAGCCGTATCGTAAGCAAATTCGTAAAACGAATGATAGGTCAGCCCACACGCATCGCTCCAAGTGGGATGGCTCCTAAGCGTATCGGTAACCATGCAATGCTCGTGCGAATACGAATCGGCTAACGAATGCAAGTAAATACCCATTGCCTGCACGCTGCCGGGCTGTACCTTTTCGTATTGTTCTGTGGTTGCGTTGTAAAAATATATCAGGCTTGGGCAGGAATTATCCGGTTTGCCCAAAAAACCTGAGGAGTACAATGCCCAGTCGCGCACTGAGGTAAGGTTATAATTGTTCAACAAAGGGATGCGCCAATAATAGGGTTTTTCGCGGTATTTCAAATCGGCCGGCAATGGATAACCAATACCAAAGGTCATAGGCCCCGAAATGGAATCCGCTGGGTCGCGGAAAGGGAAATGCCAGTATTGCGGAGGGTATTCTTTATACGAATTCTGCTGTGGGCTTCCGCGTTCGGTACCAGCCAGACTCTCTTCCCAACCAGTATATGTGTCTGGGATGCTGATGTTGTTGAGCGCTAAAGGGTAGGGATAATTTGTTTTAGGGTTAATTTGATCAACCAAAACGCAATACCGGGCAAGGCTTTCGGCCATATCGGGCGAAAACCCGGCCTTGATGGCCAACAGTTTAGTTAAGTCGTAATGGATTGTACTGTGTACATCGGCAGTAGAATGTGCAGTGGTTACATGGCCAAGTTGCGAAGTGTTTTCTTCGTTCCAAGGCAAACTATATACTGTTGAAAGTTGCCAAAACAAAAATAGTAAAAGGGTTAATCTTGATTTTTGGGTTTTCATATCATGGTTGAATTAAATAAGGATTAACGTATTATTAAGGTTCTTGTGGGTTTCGAATATTATTTTTGTCAAACACCAATTTACTTTTGAATTGTTTATGATATGGTTTGTCATCCTTTTCCGTGGGATTCACCTGCGGTTATTCTTTCCGTGGGCTTCACCCACGGTTATTCATATCGCGCCCTTTCAGGGCTTTTATCAATGATGTCATTCATCAGTTAGGAAGCAAATACCCAAATTTCCACATCCCCAAATTTTGAAATTTTCACATTAAGAAATTTTCACATCCCTAAATCCCCACATTTTCAAATTTTCAAATCCCCACATTTTCAAATTTTCACATCCTCACATCCACACATCCTCAAATCTCCACATCCTCATATCCCCACATCCTCAAATCCCCACATCCCCAAATCCCCACATTTTCAAATTTTCAAATTAAGAAATTTTCAAATTAAGAAAACACTTTCAACACATCCTCTTTAAAACTTCTCCCAACTGGTAATTCTATCTTTTCAATTTCAACAATATTGCCATAGGCAGCGGTAACTTTTTGCACAGCAACAATATACGACTTATGAGTGCGCAGGAAAGTTTTTGTGGGCAAAATCCTTTCCAAATCGCGGAGTGAAGCAAGTTTTATAAATTTCCGTCCGTCGGAAGTATAAATGCTCACATATTCTTTTAGCCCTTCGATGTAGAGTATATCGCTGAAATTGATACGTACAGACTTAAAACCACTTTTTACAAAAAAATAATCTTTGGCTATTTCCTCTTCCTGAGTTGTTGGTTCGGTGATATTTTGAATATTTGGAACATTCTGCTTTTGAAGTTGGTATTGTCGGGTGGCTTTATTGACAGCAAGAAGGAAGCGTTCAAAAGTTACGGGTTTCACCAAATAATCAACCACATCTAGTTCAAACCCCTCTATGGCATGTTCGGAAAATGCGGTAATAAGTATAACCAAAGGTTTTACGGTGAGAGAACGCAACAATTCCAAACCGGTAAGCCCTGGCATTTTAATATCGAGGAAAAGCAAGTCAACCTGGCCAACAAAACCTGCAACATCGGTAGCGCGTTTGCAAGTGGTTGTGAGTTCAAGGTGCGGAATGCGTGAAACATAATCCGCTATCAGCTTTATGGCCAATGGTTCATCGTCTGCAATCAGGCAACGGATTTTCATGTGGTTATTGTTAAATTGACTGAATAAACAAATGTTGTTTGACTGATTTTTAAATCGGCCTTACCGGGATAAGCAAGAGCAAGGCGCGAACGGGCATTCGTTAAACCCATGCCTCCCGGTTTCTTCTCAACTTCAAACTGAGAAATGCTGTTTTCGCATGTAAAAAGGATTACGCCTGGACGAAAAGCGAGGAAAACCTGGATAAAACCTTCAGCATCAGTATCAATATTGCTGTGCTTGAATGCGTTTTCGATAAAATTTATGAAAATAAGTGGTGAGACCATCAAACCTTGAGGAGGCTTTTCAATAACGAGGCTCACCTTTTCGGGATCTTCGATACGCAATTTTTCCAGTTCAATATAATTTTGTAAAAACCTCACCTCGTTTGCGGCCAAAACCTGTGGCGCACCAACTTCATAAATAAGATAGCGCATAATTTCGGAAAGTGCCATGATGGCGGCAGGGGTTTTTTCGGATCGGGTATAAGCCAATGAATACAAGTTGTTAAGCGTGTTGAACAAAAAGTGCGGGTTCACTTGTGCCTTGAGCATACGCAATTCCGATTCGTCACGTTGCCTGAGGATTTCGCGGTTCCGGGCAGTTATTACAAAATAATTCTCAGCTAAGGAGTAAAAAACACTTAACGAATAAATGAACAGGAAACTCGTAACAATCAAAAATTCGCTCTGTAAAGGCTTTTCTACTAAAAGTATATTTGCAGGTGTTTCAAAAATATAATCGCGATAAACCACACGAATACCAAAGTATATTACCAGAAGTAAAAGGCTGGCCATAGCATATAAAATGTATCGCCTTGTTTTATAAAGGTAAGGAATCAATAACTTGATATTGATGTAGAAGACAGCCATAAAAACCATGCTGATCATAATTCCACGTAAAATGGCCATATTCCACGACCAGAAATTGGCATAAAAAACCATGCTCAACAACATGAACAGCAGCCATGAACTTAGGTGGAAAAATGTTTTTAGGTTGCGTTTAAGGAATTGCATTTTTTAATCTGATTGGTTTTAATTGCTTGCCCATCAAAATTACTGCAATGATGCGAAAAAAACAAAAAGAGGTCTGCATTTATTCAACGAACAGCAATTCCTCCACTACCAACGGCTCATTATCCCCAACCATTGGAAAATAATTCACAATTCAGGCATTTTAGCGGTTTACAAACTGTTGGTTATGATAATTATAGCGTTGGTTGAATTGTTTGCTTCCTGCTGTGGGCACACTTTACTTTTGCTGCATCATTCATAATTCAAACAAAAAAAATCAAACAAAATGAAAACAAAAAGTAAAATGTTAAAACGTGTTATTGGAATTGCGGTGCTGGTATTCATTGGCCTTGCCTTTAGCGCATTCCGCACACCTACAGAAAATGAACGCGCACAATTAGTTTCAACTATTCGAAACTACCTCGACAAAAACGTAAAACCCTCAATGGCTCCGCAAAGAACCAAATTGGACCTAATCCTTAGCAAGGAGGAGAAAGTTACGGTTGCAAAATTAAATGCACGATTGCGGCAATTGATTGCCAAAAGGCATAATGACGGTGTGGGGTTTATTGCTTCCGAAGGTTTTTCGTTTACGGAAGTCCAACTTTTGGATGCGAACCAAAAAGCCAGCCAAAAAGCCGATCGCGACGAAATGCGCAGGATTATGACAGAAACCTGGGCTATTGCCGACAAACATGAAAAGGAAATTTCGTCGCTTTTAGGCGAAAAATCAAAAAACATGGAAGTTTGGAAGGCCGACATCGCCAACATTGCCAAGGATTACCTCGACTCGAAATTCTTTTTTATTGGTGGCAAGCAAATAGTTAGAAGAATGGAAAACAAGGAAATAATTAAGTACAACCTGCCAGTGGCTTTCCTGCTTTGGAATCCTCAAGAGCGTTTTGTTACCGATGGAATGATCAAAAAATAATTTCTAACCAAATAAAAACAATCAATTAAACAATGAGACTGTTCCGAAAACGCTAAAAAAGAAAACCACGGAGGCACAGAGGACACAGAGGCACACAGAGTATTGTTAATCAGCACTATAAACTTTGTGAACTTAGCAAAGCGATCTCACGAACTCCTTTAAAACAAGCAATTGTGAGTAAACTTAGAGATTTAGTGCCTTAGTGGCTAAAAAAGACTTTTCGGAGTGGACTCATTAAACAATCAAAACCATGAAAAACACAAAATTAATTTCAATTTTACTGATGGCTGTTGTAGCTATTTCAGGATGTAAAAAGGACGAAACCGAAATTGTGGCCGATGCCACAACCGAAGAAGCCGCCGCTATTGTTGCCACCTCCTTTTGCACGGGCAGCGCGGGTACCATGACCCAAATGGAAGATGCCGTGGGTTTTTCGCAGCCTGAAGGCTACAAATCAACCCTTGCCGACTCCACGTTTACAATTACAAACCAAGCTGGGGCAATAATTACCTACCAATATGCGGTAACCTATAGTTTTGGGTTCCTTACACCCAACACCTATCAGTTGGCATATAATTCATCGGGCAATTATGCGTCGCCTAGTTCTTTAGGTGTAATTACCTCAGAAGGTGCTTTGACCATTTCGGGAATAATTGACAATTCAAGTTCCTTTAGCTGTAATGGGAACGCAGGGCGCAACGGGACTTTTACGATGAAAAACGGGAACTCAAATTCAATTACCGCTACTGTTGCTACAACCATAAGCGATTTCAAATTCAACAAAAATACAGGCATTTGCGAAAGTGGGACAGCCAGCGTAGTTTGTAGCGGGAGCACGAGTTTAGGCAAAACTTTTTCGTACAGTGGCACTTTGGAATATTTGGGCAATTACACAGGAAGCCTGACACTGAATGGCCAAAACTTTACAGTGAATTTAAAAACCGGAACTATTGGCTAAAACTATGAATATATTCAATTTATAGATTTCTGAAACCCAACACTGAGTCCGCTCCGAAAACCCTAAAAAAAAGAAAACCACGGAACGATGTGCTGAGTAGTACACTGAGTGTCCACTGAGCCTGCCGATGTGCCTTCCGAAGTGCCTGCCGAAGCAGCATGGAGGACATAGATGTACACAGAGTGCTGTTAATCTGCACTATAAACTTAGTGAACTTAGTGGTTTAGTGACAAAAACAAGACTTTTCGGAGTGGACTCAACACTGCCTTTTTCGAATAATTTCGGGAAAGGCAGTTTGCTTTGATACCAATAAAGTTGTGAATGAGAACGGGGGTGAGGTCTTGGTGGCGAAAAACATAATCAATCAAAAGCGTGCTAACCGGAATCAACTTAAAGTAAAACAAGTGTAAAATACAGCTTGTAATAGCCTCTGAATCTGTCATTTATTTTGAGTTAGATGTAAGTTGCGAAAAATATTTAGTGAACAGGTTTGCTGTAGAAATATGCGATCTTTATCAAATAGCCATACTTAAATACATGCGGAATAGCGAAGATGGTTTCGCTGCCAAGATGCAAGCTGGTATCTGCGCCATTTAATAATAATGATGGGGTCACGTAGCAAAGTAAATAAAATGAGGAAGGAACCCAAAAAATATATCCAAAACGTGGGGCATTAATAAAGGGGTTGGTAAATGTGTAAATCAGCATAATCACTAACTTTGCCAAATTAAGCCGCAAGGCAAATAATCGAACTAAAAACCCATTCTTCATGCAGCTTTGACGTGTTGATTAACCGCGAAAAGGTGTTATGAATGTTGACAGGCTTATAAAAGAATATTCGGATATGGTTAAAGTGCAGTTACCGATTGGGTTGAAAGCAGAAAATGGCTTGTACCGGGCGCTGATGTAAAAGGCGGCATCGTTGAAAAACTGCTGGACCCGAAAGGATAATGATCGATAAAATTAAAATACCAACACATATTTTTCCTGCTTTGGAATCAATAAAAACTAATTTAAGCTCCTTAAACGACCAACAAGCCGATGCAGTAATAAGTACTGAAAAACGGCTTTTGGTGTTAGCCGGTGCCGGTTCGGGGAAGACAAAAACCCTGTTGCAGAAAATTGTTTACCTCATTGAAGAAAAAGGGGTTAGCCCTTCGAGTATCCTTGCAATAACTTTTACAAAGAATGCTACAAATGAGATGATCGACCGCTTGATCATTTCGGCTGACGATACCAATCAGTACGAAAAAATACTGACTGACAAACATAAAACAAAAGCAGAAATTGATAAGGAAAGGTTATTCTTCCAAAAGAAAATAAGGTGGATTGATGGCTTAACAGTAAGGACCTTTCATGGTTTTTGCTACTCGGTATTGAGGAATTATGGTGTGAACCAATTCGATAACAAATTCAGGATTATTGGCGACGAAAAACGCTCCGACGATGATGAGCTTTCAAAATATATTGCGCCCGAAACTGCATTTGAAGCCTTCCATAAATTGCTTATAGAAGAATGTAACAACACCCGGTTTTTGCTCGACATAAAGCGGTATATCCTTGATTACCTGATTGATAAAATACACCTCGATAACACCCAAAAAAGGAACCTGCCAAAAGATGGCAAGTATTTTACTACACTTGATGGAACAAAAGTAAGGTCGAAGTCGGAACAATTTATTGCTGACTGGTTTTACAGGCATAGCATCAAATACGAATACGAACCTTTGTTGAACGTGAAAGATTTTTCGTTCCGCCCCGATTTTTATATCCCTGCCGCTAACCTCTATATCGAACATGTTAGCGACAAAAGTTATTCGACAGTAAACAAAGAGGAGCAATTTGAAAAAGGAAACTTGTTATTGGTAAAAACGTACGAAAACATGACTTTGGATTCGGCCTTGTTCAACCATACTTTGGACAGTATAGTGCGGAATCGCTTGCCTTCCGATTATCAAACAACAACCACTTTAACTTACAGGGAAGAATTCAATGGTTATAACGAGGAGGTAAAAGATTTCGTGAGGCAAATCATGCGCATAACCGACATGATTAAGGTCGAAAACAACAATCCTCAGGAAGTACTAAGCCATGCACGAAAGGATCAGCACGAAAGGGTCCGCAATTTTTATGAAATAGCAATCCCGATTCATGAAAGGTACAAGCACTATTGCACCAACAAATCGTACCTCGATTTTAACGACATGATTTCCGAGAGTGCCTTATTGTTTCAAAACCATCCTGACATTGCTAACAAATACAAGAACCAGTACAAATATATTTTGGTTGATGAATTCCAGGATGTGAACAACTTACAGGTTGATATGATAAAATTGCTCCTCACAGAGCAAACCCAGTTGTTTTGTGTTGGCGACGATTGGCAAAGCATCTATGGTTTCCGGGGTTCCAATGTGAGTTATATCATTGAGTTTGAAAAACATTTCCCCGATTCAAAAGTGCTTAAGCTCAACCTGAATTACCGGAGCACACAAAATATTGTAGGCGCAAGCAACGAAGTGATAAAGCACAACAAGTTTAAGGTTGAAAAAGAAATTTATGCCTCAAAAAAATCTGAACATAAGATTGTTGTCTATGCAGGAAATTCAGAAAAAGAGAATGTGCAGTTTTGTTTGGATAAAGTGAAAGAACTTCAGGAAGATGGCTTTGCCAACGATGAAATATTATTCCTTTACCGCAGAAGCAAAATGTACAGCCCATATTACTATCGCTTTAGGGATGAAGGCGTTAAAGTTCTGGCAAAAACCATTCATGCAGCCAAAGGCTTGGAATCGAAAGTCGTTTTTATTTTAGGCTTATCCGAAGGTTCCGGTGGTTTTCCTGATATTTGGCTTGAGGACAGGATTTTTCAGGTAATAAAAAAGGCAAACCACGATCTATTGCTGGAAGAGGAAAGGCGCTTGTTTTATGTGGCCATTACCCGGGCAAAAGAAAAACTCTTTTTAATTACCGAAAAAGGGAATGAATCCAGCTTTTTAAAAGAAATCCCAGAGATTTATACCGTTAAAACTGGCAATCCAATAAAATCGGTCGTTGAAAAAATAGTGATATGCAGTAAATGCTTTAGCCAATTAGATAATTTGTGGATAGTATGCCCCTATTGTGGGGAAAAAACAGGATAAATAAAGTGCTTTTTTATCATGCTTCAATGTAGGATTTGCGAATTACTATTTACGTATTACGATTGTTTTTCAGTGGATTACATTCATCGATCGTAACTCGTCAATTGTAAATAAATAATAAACCTGACTCTGTGGAAAGGTTCTGATTTAAGTTGGATATAGTTTAACCCATGCCCGAAATACTGAACAACAGAAATGTTTTTTCTCTTTCCGAAGTAACCGGGAGCATCAGGAAAATACTGTCAGAAAGGTATTCAAGCGCGTTTTGGGTGAAAGCCGAAATGAACAAATTAAATTTGTACAAACAATCAGGCCATTGTTACCCCGAACTTTTGCAAAAAGAAAAAGGGAAAATTATCGCACAGTTCAAAGCCATATTATGGAATGATGATTATAACCACATAAACAACAGGTTTTTAACCATTTTAAAGGAACCTTTAAAGGATGGCATAAAAATACTTTTCCTTGCACGCATAACCTTCGATGCTGTGCATGGGTTATCGCTTCATATACTGGATATTGACCCTTCATTTACCCTTGGCGACCTGGAAAGGGAAAAGCAGGAAACAATAACAAGGCTTCGCGATGATGGTTTGTTTTATAGGAACAAGCAAATAAAACTGCCATTGTTGCCACAAAGGATTGCAATTATATCAGTTGAAACCAGCAAGGGATATGCTGATTTCCTGAAAGTGATAGAAGATAACCCTTGGGGATACAGGTTCTTCCACATGCTGTTCCCAACAATACTTCAGGGTGATCGGGCTATTGAGGGGATAATCGCCCAATTGCAAAACGTAAAAAAAGTAAAACAACATTTTGATGCGGTTGCTATAATCCGCGGGGGTGGAGGCGATGTTGGCCTCTCCTATTTCAACAATTATGTACTGGCCAGTGCGGTTTCGCTTTTCCCGCTCCCAGTGCTTACAGGCATTGGACATGCGACCAATGAAACGGTTTTGGAAATGATTTCGCATACCAATGCCATTACACCCTCAAAACTTGCCGAGTTTTTAATACAGAAGATACATGATTTTTCGGTGCCGGTGCAGGATGCCACAGAGAAAATAATTCAGCAAACAGAGCGGTTATTAAGCAATGAACGCAATAGGTTTCAATCGGAGACAAAGCTTTTTCGATCGGTAACGGAAAACATACTTATAAGGAACAGTAACATTATCAGCGAATTATCGTCAGTTTTCGCACAGCAAGCACTCTTTCGGTTCCGCAACGAAAATGCTTCACTAACAACATTTGGAAACGAGGTTAGGAAAGGCATTGCAAATTTGGTGTTATCTAAAAAACAGGAACTCAACCACTTTGGCTTAATAGTTAGAAAGGATTTGGGTGGGCAATTGTCGAGAAATAGGCTGGTTTTGCAACAACAGCTCAAACTACTTATAATTGCATCGGCAGTGCGGTTTAGGCGCGAGGATTTTTTGCACATTCAATTGCACGCAAAACTCCAAAGCGGTCTGCCTTCACATTTCAAGAACAACATGCTTGAATTGAATGCTATTGAAAGGAATATTATAAATTTAAGCCCCGAAAGGGTTTTGGAGCGAGGCTACAGCATAACAATGCTTAATGGAAAAGCTATCAAAGATGTTGCACAAGTATGTGATGGCGATTTGCTTGTAACAGTTTTAAACCAAGGAAAAATAGAAAGTATTGTAAAAACAACGGACAATTAAAAAGTATTATGAACAAAGAGTTGAACTACACCAAAGCATTTAACGAATTGCAGGAAATAGTGTCGGAAATTGAAAAAGGCGAAATTTCTGTTGATAGACTTTCGGAAAAAGTAAAAAGGGCCGCCCTGCTCATACGGATTTGCAAAACAAAACTTACAAACACCGAAGAGGATGTGAACAAAATATTGAAAGAACTGGATTCAGCAACAAATGGAAGTGAGTAAACAGCTTGTTTTCAATAGGTTAGCTTTTGCAGCCAAACCCACGATGTTTCGTAGAATTGGTTTCGGGTATGGTCAAAACGATTAAAACTAATGCTAATCTTGAAAGAAGCGTTAAACCTAAAAACAGGTATTTACACTATAAGTGGGATGGTTCTACTACTAATTGAATGGTGGTTAAACTGTTAGGATGTTGGGCTATTGGGAAACTAAAGTCCGAAGTGTCCTTGTAAATGATTTTCCTGCTTGTTTTCGGAAACCATATCAGGTCAAGTTATACCAATGTCGTTCATTTAAGGGAATGAACAAAACATTAACCACAGCGACCTGCAAAGTACATCGCAGGCAACTGCAAAGAAATGCGGTTTTTCTTGCTATGCGGCTCTTTGCGTATCCTCAGCGTACTTTGCGTTTTGACCTTTCAGTATCCACATTCCTTAACTAAACAATATTGGTTTGTAATTGGGAAATGGTTTTTAGGATAGGTTCAACCTGACAACTTCTAACTTCCACCCAAATATTTTTACCCACTAAATTAGTAGTAGAACCATTTTTAATGCATCGTGCAGTCCTTGTATTGTAAAAGTTACAACAGATAGAAAAATAGTATGGAAATTGAACAAGCACAACAAATTTTTGAAGCGATAAGCAATTCTGCACATAAGCAATTGGTTCAGTCGTTGCTAAAATCGGCTGTACGGTATTCGCAAATAAGGGTGGAGTGGTATTTTTCCGACCGCGAACAGCGCAACGCAATGGAAAATGAACGAACGATAGCCCACAATGCGTTTATCAGTGCTTATAATATTTTAATCCGGGACATGAAAACCAAAGGTGAAGATACCCATTGGCAATCTCAGATTGGAACCGATAGGAAATCCATTGGCGATTTTGCTTGCTTGTTAAATGCCGTTATAGGGATTAAGGCGCGATGAGATTGAATTTGCAACCCTTATGCTAATAATATGGTGTAACTATTCAAGTGCTTACCTTTTAAGGGTTGGGTTTTGGGGCTAATCATCTTACGCGGTAATGTAGATTAAAGGAAGCATTATTTAACTTGGCAAAGCCCACAAAGCTTAATCAATTAAAATGGTATTTTCTTCGGTTTTCGGGTATTTGGTGAATAGTTCCGCAAATTTTGCTGTAAATAAAAAAAGGCCTCCAGTCTGGAAGCCTTGATTTCATTAGCATTTCTTTCATTTTCAGTGGGGTGGAATATGGGGTTCGAACCCACGACCTTCGGAACCACAATCCGACGCTCTAACCAGCTGAGCTAATACCACCATGTTGGTTTTGAAGCTGCAAAAGTAATCTTTAATTTTGAAATTTGAAAGCTCTGAAAAAAAAATTGTACCACACCTTTGCTCTATCATTTTATTTAGATTTGCACCAAGTTTGCAAAAAGGAACATCTTACTTGAAATTCGTAGTGCTTTGCAACCGGACTAACTAAAATAGGGAAAAGTTAAAATATGGATTTTATCCAAGCAAATAATTTCTTCAGGTTGAAATCCATTTCAATACACTCCATAAAACAATTTTAACACTAAACCAATAAACCACTTAAAAAATGGCAGATATCATAGACTACAAAATCCACGGCGACGATATGCAAATCGTTGAAATTGAACTTGATCCTTCCGAAGGTGTACGTGCCGAAGTTGGCGCAATGATGTTTATGGAAGAAGGGATTCAAATGGAAACCGGCACCGGTGGCGGGCTTTTTAAAGGGCTTAAACGGATGTTGACCGGCGATGGTTTTTTTATTTCTACATTTTACAACACCGCGCCATTAAAACGCCATGTTGCTTTTGGCGCCCCATATCCTGGCAAAATAATCCCGATCGACTTGCGCTCGGTTGGCGGCACTTTTATCTGCCAAAAAGATTCGTTTCTGTGTGCCGCAAATGGGATTGATATTGATATTGCGTTTACAAAACGGATTGGCACTGGCCTCTTCGGCGGCGAAGGTTTTATCCTTCAACGGCTTTCGGGCGATGGATTGGCCTTTGTGCATGCCGGTGGAACCATCATCCGCCGCGAACTGCGCGAACGCGAAACTTTGCGCGTGGATACAGGTTGTATTGTCGCCATGGCCCCAACAGTTGATTACGACATACAGTTTGTAGGAGGTTTTAAAAATGCACTTTTTGGAGGTGAAGGGTTGTTCCTCGCCAGCCTCAGCGGACCAGGCACCGTTTACCTGCAAAGCCTACCTTTGTCGCGTTTGGCCGACAGGATTGTTTCGTCATCGCGCACCAACCGCGAAGAATCAAGGGGAATTGGTGGTATTGGCGGCGATTTACTGGGTGGGCTGCTGGGCGGTGACAGGAAGTTTTAGCACATAGCTTCACAAAAACCATTGCTCTACTATTTTAGTGGGTAAAATGGTAGTGCCAGAAAACCCAAAATGGAAGGTGGAAGCTATACTTAGAACAATTTCCTCCTTACACATATTTGATTTGTTATGGATTAACTTTATTCTCCATAATCCCATCGAAAGGAATCATTGCATTTGCCGAAATATTACAACCGGTTGACCGCGGCAAAATGGCCATAAAAGAGTTAAAATTTCATCAATTAGCAGTAAATAATTCAAGGCCGTTTGATAAAGCATACGGCCTTTTAACTTCCATTTATGCTTACATTATTTGGAGAAGAAGAGGATAAGTCAAAATCGTTGAAAATTGTTGTCAAGGACAAAAAAATCTTGTCGAAAAACCAGCAATTGTTCAATAGGCTTACCAAGCGGATCGAAAACCTGGAAAAAGAAAATGCGAATTTGAATGAAAAATTCTCACGTTTACTTTCGTTTCATCGCAAGGAGATAACACCCTTGGAAACCAAGGTGGCCCATGCCAGGATTCAACTTGCGATGACATTGGCAAAATCAACCGAAAAGTTGAAATTCACTCAAAAACAGATTGATAGAATTGTGGCTGAATTGCGGGAACAATGCAATATTGCTTTTCAACACATTGAGCCAACGCCAGAACAGGAAGCATTTTACGACAAATGGGCAGCCGTTTCATACAAGGACGACATGGAATCGCAGATGATTGATGAAAAAGAGATGTTTGCTAATTATATGAACGATACTTTTGGGTTTGATATTGACTTTGACGATTTTGATGAAAGCCCCGAAGGCCAAGCCCGATTTTATGCCAAAATGAAAGACCAATTCGCGAAATCGCAAGAATTTGATCAACAGAAAGAACCGAAAAAGTCGAAAAGACAAATCAATTACGAAAACAAATTAAAATCGGAAGAAGCAATAAAAGCCCGTAGTTTGCGCAGCATTTTTATTGCACTTGCCAAGGTTTTACATCCCGATACCGAAACCAACGAAAGCCTCAAATCCGAAAAGGAAGAGGTAATGAAAAAAGTTACTTCGGCTTATGACCAAAAAGACTTGACAACCTTACTTAGGCTTGAAATGGAATGGATTCATAAAACCAATGAGCATCTTGAACAAATGACGGATGACAAATTGGGGATTTATATTTCGGCACTGAAGCAACAGGTAAAGGAGCTTGAGGACGAAAAATACCAAATATTTAACCATCCACGCAATGCCGATGTTAGCAAGTACTCGAATTCACCTGAAAACATGGCCTATAAATATATTTTGAAAGAAAAAACCACCTTGCAGGAAATTTATTCTGAATTGAACCGGTTTTCCTCTACTTTTGAATATTCAACCTCCAAAAAACAAATACTTGATTTTGTGAAAAACCAATCAAGCAAAGGTTCTGATTTAGAATTAGAAAACTACTTCCTGGAATTACTTTCGGAAAAGTGGCGGTTTTAAACATAGTTATTCACAAAAACAGGGCTAACGTGCCTCTAATCATCTAAAAAACGGCTAATAAAACTACCCAACCCTGATAGGGATTTTAGAAAAGAAATTCACTTAAAAAATTATTTTGTTCTTCCGAAAACAGAAATACGATAGTACAGGTTCGCTCAGCAAATTGGCTTGGGTCCGGTTCCGGAAAAACGGGATCGCATTCAGCTCGCTTGTATTTATTGGTTTGGTGTCAATTATTGGCATTGTTGGTTATTGGATTACCCCCGATAAAACACCCATGGTCAACGAGCAGAATTTGTTGCTTGCCACTTTGCGGCCAGGTTCAAAGGTTTTGGTTTTAAAAGTGCATAAAAACCAGGAAATACCAAAACGGAATATTTTTCACCATTTGTTGTTTGGGCAGGAAAACAAGTACTCGATCTACCCGATTTCAAGTTATTCTTTTTCGGGCGACTCCATAAAAATCAAGGAGTTTAGTAAAGATTCATCGGGTTTGGAAAAGGCTTTTCAACTTGCAGATGTTTGTTTTCCTTTGGCCGAAAAGGCAAATTTAGTTATGGATGGAACCCGTATTTCGTTTACATCCTTGGATGGCAAAACAATCACAACTTCAAGCGGAGAGCTAAAAAAACAAATCCTGGAGCAAAACATCGTCCACAAAACCTTTTTTCTGGGCACCGACCGGTATGGGCGCGATGTGTTGAGCCAGCTTATAATTGGTTCGAGGGTAAGTATTTCGGTGGGATTTATTTCAGTTGCCATTTCATTGCTCATCGGGATATTTTTAGGTGCTATTGCCGGATATTTTGGTGGCAAAACCGATGCGTTTATTTCGTGGTTTATCAATGTGGTATGGGCTGTACCAACTTTACTGCTGGTTATTGCAGTTACCTTCGCATTGGGAAAAGGCTTCTGGCAAGTATTTGTTGCTGTTGGACTTACCATGTGGGTAGAAGTTGCACGGGTGGTGCGCGGACAATTTATGAGCCTGCGAGAAAAGGAGTTTGTTGAAGCTGCCCGCGCTTTGGGTTATCGAAATTTCAGGATCATTTTCAAGCATATACTTCCTAACGCCATGGCTCCGGTAATCGTAATTTCTGCCGCCAATTTTGCCTCGGCCATTTTGTTAGAAGCCGGCTTGAGTTTCTTGGGAATTGGGGTCCAGCCGCCCATGCCTTCCTGGGGAAGTATGATAAAAGAAAATTACGCGTATATTATTCTGGATTATGCCTATTTGGCAATACTTCCTGGTGTTGCAATAATGGTAATGGTTTTAGCTTTTATGCTGATTGGCAATGGATTAAGGGACGCTATGGATGTAAGGAGCGTTGATTAAAAATGCAGGGGATCTACTATTAAGCATTTATTTAAAGTTCAGAATTTTTGATAATTAACTTCATTATCTATAACCAAACTAATCTTGGATAAACAGGTATTTGAAAAAACACAGATATTTGCTTACCCTAAACTACAACTTTTTAAAGCAATAAATCCAGTAAACCAATATTAGTTTCCAACCAACTTTCATTTTCGAGTACTTTTACTGCCTCCAAAAGTTAATAGAACAATCCATAATCTGCAAATATGCCATTTACAGCCTTAGGTTTACACCCTTCCATAATTCAAGCTTTGTCCGACCAAGGCTACAAACAGCCATATCCAATACAATCGGAAGTTATACCTGCTATTCTCGACAAAAAAGATGTTTTGGGGATTGCCCAAACAGGATCAGGCAAAACCGTTGGGTTTGTTTTACCCATTTTGATGAACCTTCAAAGAAGTAGCCCAACAAAAAGCAGGCATATTAATGTTCTGGTGTTGGTCCCAACCCGCGAGCTTGCCGTTCAGGTAAATGAAGTATTTCAGGTTTTCGGACAAGTTTTGCCGAATCGCGTAAAAACTATGGCTGTTTACGGCGGAGCTTCCATCAACCCGCAAATGATGGGTTTACACGGGGTTAACATTTTAGTCGCAACACCAGGAAGGCTTTTGGAATTGGTTGAATCGAATGCTGTTCATCTATCGGAAATCCAGACATTAGTTTTGGATGAGGCTGACAAAATGCTGAACATGGGTTTTACCGACGAAATGAACCGCATTTTTGAACTCCTGCCTAAAAAACGTCAGAACCTATTGTTTTCTGCTACCTTGAGCCTCGAAGTGGACATAGTTAACAGGGTTTTGTTACGCGATCCTTTGATCATAAAAATTGAGCCTGAGAACGATAACATTGACCTTATTTCGCAATTGGCTTATTTTGTAACCGATGAAAGAAAAGGGCCTTTGTTGCGCTACCTAATCAAGCACAACAACTTACAGCAAGTTCTTGTTTTTACTTCATCGGTTTACTCGGCCGATAATGTAACAGATAAATTACGGAAAAACGGTATTGATGCCATGGCAATCCACAGCAAGAAAAGCCAGGGCGCAAGGATGGATGCTTTGGGCCGGTTTAAGTTTGGCGAGCTAAGGGTATTGGTTGCTACCGATTTGATTTCGAGAGGGATCGACATCAAATTCCTGCCTTATGTTATCAATTACGAATTACCGCGCTCGCCAAAAGAGTTTATTCATCGTATTGGCCGCACAGGCCGTGCCGAATCACCTGGCGAAGCTATTTCCTTTATCGCACCAGCGGATGAACATCATTTTAAGGTTATCCAAAAAAAGATGGGAAAATGGGTTACAATGATTGATAGTGCAGGGATGGATTTGAAAGGGTACTAATTTGGGGATGTGGGAATGTGGGAATTTGGGGATGTGAAAATTTGGGGATGTACCGATGTTGAGAAAAAAGCAAATTGAACAATTGAAATAATGAATAAATGAACATTAGAACAATTGAACGCGAAGCATTGAACCCTTGAACGCGAAGCATTGAACAATAGAATAAAGAAACATTTGAACAGTAGATTAATTGATCGCGAAGCATTGAACCCTTGAACGCGAAGCATTGAACCCTTGAACGCGAAGCATTGAACCTTGAACGCGAAGCAATTGAACGCGAAGCATTGAACAATAGAATAAAGGAACATTTGAACAGTAGAACAATTGAACGCGAAGAATCGAACATTTTGAAGCAAGAACGACAATTACAGAATTGATCCATGAATCCTCAAAAGCGGGAACATCCAGTAGAAAAAACGAGTTTGCACCCGCGCAATAAACATCGCGAACGGTATGATTTTGAGATTCTTGTAAATTGTTCCCCAGAATTGGCCAAGTTTGTTTTCATAAACAAGTTCGATGACAAGTCTATTGATTTTGCGAATCCCTTGGCAGTAAAAGCCTTGAACAAAGCTTTGTTGAAACAATATTATAACATCGAAAACTGGGATATTCCCGAAAATTATTTATGCCCACCTATTCCTGGCAGGGCTGACTATATACATTATGTTGCCGATTTATTGGGAAGTAAAAACATCAATGTTATCCCAAAAGGACAAAACATAAAATGCCTTGATATTGGTGTCGGAGCAAATTGCATCTATCCAATTATTGGAAATACTGAATATGGCTGGACTTTTGTTGGGTCGGATATTGATCCTGTTGCGATACATGCTGCGGGAAAAATTATAGAATTAAATCCTACTTTGGAAAACTCGATTGAACTCCGCTTACAGAAAATTAGAAAATGCTTTTTTGATGGGATAATCCAAAAGGGTGAATTATTTGATTTAACCGTTTGTAATCCACCATTTCATGCTTCTGCTGCCGAAGCTAACGCTGCAACCTTCCGTAAAGTCAGCAATCTTGGTAATATTGCAAAAACAAAACCTATCCAAAATTTTGGTGGACAAAGCAGCGAATTGTGGTGCGAAGGTGGCGAAGTCAGTTTCATCATTGGCATGATAAACGAAAGCAAGAAATTCCACGCCTCTTGTTTTTGGTTTACAACCTTGGTTTCGAGGGAAGAAAACCTAAAAAAAGTTTTTGTGGCTTTGAGAAAAGCTGAAGCAACCGAAATGAAAATAATCCCAATGGGACAAGGCAACAAAGTAAGCCGAATGGTGGCCTGGACTTTCCTCAGCCCTGAAAACCAAAAAAGTTGGATAACGTCGAGATGGAGATAAAAAAGAGGGTAAAAGCAAAAAAGTAAAAGGTCAAAGTGCAAAGTGCAAAAGTCAAGGGTTGAGGTCAGACAAAGTGATTATGGTGCAAAATCATAAAATTGAATCCATTTTTTTTGTGAATCCAAATAATATCAGCATTGACGGGGCTCGATGAATTCCCAAAAAGTACAATGAAAAGTAAAAATCTTATTCACTCCCTTTAACTTTTGAATTTTGACTTTTGCACTTTGACCTTATCATCAAGGTGCCAACCTGTTAATCTCCCAAACATCGCTTTTAAGCAAATATTGAATCCTGTCGTGCAGCCTTCCCGGCCGGCCTTGCCAAAATTCAATCCTATCGGGTATTAATCGGTAACCGCCCCAGTGCTCCGGTCGCAGGATATTTTCGCTCCCATCCGAAAACAATAGCTTTTCCCTTTCCATTTCCAAATAGCTACGCGATTCAATTACAGTGCTTTG
>CAJAXK010000497.1 GCA_903946925.1 uncultured Bacteroidales bacterium
TAAAACAAATTTTTTTATCTCTGCTCGTTTTCGCTTCATTATCAAAAATGACCAGAGTGATTGTTTGAAGCAAATATACTAATAATATTTTACATTGGCAAGGTCAAATGTGGATTGGTTTATTTTAGTAAAGTAGAATTAATGTTAAGCGAATTACCAACACTTAATGAACTCTTAGAAGCTAAAGACTATTACCAGTTTTTCAATAATAAATATGGGGTTGGAAGTCTTAACACTGACGAGGTTTTAATAACCAAGCGAATTACTACTTTCTTTGATGCAATGTTTGAAGGTGTAACCAATAGAGATTATATAATGAGGGATATTAACGCATATTTACAAACTGGTGATGTTGCCGAACTTCATAGTAAATTATTCAATTAGACAAATAATAGAGTTATAGAATGAGAACTTATAACAAAAAAATGATAAAGCATACCAGAGCCATTAATGTTAAACTATCAGAAAAGCAACATTCTGATTTAATGTTAATTAGAAAGGCAAGCGGTATGAATATAAGCAAATTAATAAGGCAAAATATTGACTTTTTTATAAATTTTTATCAAATTAAATCTGAATTTCCAAAGTAGATTTAAACCCCTAATAAAATCGTTCATTATTAGGGGTTTATTTTTGTTCCTAAATAAAGACCTTAGAAGTACTACAAAAACCTAAAAAAATGAAAATATATAAAGCCGTTATTTTACTCAATCTACTTTTATTGGTTGCTGGTTTTCGTGTTAATCAATTACAGCCAAATACTAACAACTATCAATCATATTATAAGCACCATACAAGCCTTGAATTAAGACCTTAGAGCAACGTTTGGCAATAAAGCAACTAAGTACAACTAACTACAAAAACCCCTTTTAAAGTGATTTATTAGGGGTTTTGTTATTTTAATTAGAATCAATATTTATAACGTTTTTATTTAATTGAATTTCAAGGGTTTAAGCAATAGCACTAAATAAAATTTATATAGCCTTGTTCTGCGGGTGTTTACCAAGGTGTACAGATGTGTAAAATTTATATAAAGCCTTGACTTTTGGTCCTTTGTGTCAAGACAAAGGACAATAAAAACAACTTGAAACACATTCAAAAACAACGTAAAAACTCTAAAAGCCCTTTTACACATCAAAATGATAATTAGCCTTTTGGTTCTGGCTTGAACAGGTTAGGCTGTAGGAATTTAGGCTTTTGGAGCCAGAAGGCAAAGGTACATTCAAAAATAATTTTGTTCCTTTTTACTAAAAAAAATGCCACATAAGCAATTAGCTATGTGGCAAAAAGGGTTTGAACAACGGCATTATAGCCTATATTTCAAATCTTCCCGTGTAATTTGATGGCGTTATTGAGTTAAGTTCGGCTTTTACCTTTGGGCTTACATTCAGGTTTTCGATAAATGCATTTATGGCATTTTGGTCAATATGGGAATTGGTACGGGTAAGTCCTTTCAGCATTTCGTAAGGTTTTGGGAACCCTTCGCGCCGGAGTATGGTTTGTATGGCTTCGGCAACCACAGCCCAATTGTTATCTAAGTCAGCTTTAATCTTGTCTTCGTGCAATATAAGTTTGTCAATCCCTTTTAACAACGATTTTAAAGCAATCATGGTATGTGCAATCGGTACGCCAATGTTGCGGGTTACTGTCGAGTCGGTTAAATCGCGCTGCAACCTCGATAATGGAAGTTTTGCCGAAAGGTGCTCGAACAAAGCGTTTGCCATTCCCAGGTTGCCTTCGGCATTTTCAAAATCAATGGGGTTCACCTTGTGGGGCATGGCCGAGGAACCTATTTCGCCGGCTTTTATTTTTTGTTTGAAATATTCCATCGAGATATAGCTCCACATATCGCGGCACAAATCAATAAGTATGGTGTTGATACGCTTCATGTTGTCGAACAAAGCAGCGAGGTTGTCGTAATGCTCAATCTGGGTGGTATGGTGCAGGCGTTCGAGATCGAGGTTGTTTTTTACAAAATTATCGCCGAAAGCTGACCAATCAATTTCGGGGTATGCAACGTAATGGGCATTAAAATTGCCGGTTGCGCCACCAAATTTAGCCGAATAGGGAATGGTTTTCAACAATTTCAACTGTTGTTTCAACCTTTCCACAAAAACGTAAATTTCCTTGCCAAGTAGGGTAGGGGATGCCGGTTGGCCGTGAGTACGCGCAAGCATGGGGATGCTTTTCCATTCTTTTACCCTACGCGTAAGTTTAACCAAGAGATCCTCGTAAACAGGCACAATTACCTCGTCCATAGCGAGTTTAAGTGCATGTGGAAGTGCAGTATTGTTTATATCCTGGGATGTAAGCCCGAAATGGATGAACTCTTTGTATTTCCCTAACCCGATTTTTTCGAAGCGTTTTTTAAGGTAATACTCCACAGCTTTAACATCGTGATTGGTAGTTACTTCTATATCCTTAACGTCCTGGGCATCAGTAAATGTAAAATCGCGGCACAGCGACCTGAGTTCAACAATTTTTTTCTTATCAATGTCCTTAAGCTGTTCGAGGGGGATTTCGCACAAAGCGATAAAATACTCAACCTCAACAAACACGCGATAGTTTATAAGCGCTGCTTCGCTGAAATAATACGAAAGACGTTCAACCTGTTTGCGATAGCGACCGTCAACCGGCGATATAGCATTGTTCGGGGTAAGATCCATGGCAAAAAATTAAAATTTAACCGTCCAAAAGTATGAAAGCAAATGAATGAATTGCAACTTTTTAAAAAAATTAATACAATTTTTACGTTAATCACTTAAACAATATACGTTTTTGCGGAAAACCTGCCCTACTAGCAATCATTTTAGATTTGTATCTATCCAGTGCCTAAAGTAGTGAGTGCCTAAAATGCCTATAGTTGCTTGCTAATTTTAATCGCTTTATTAACCAAGCACTTACATCCGAATAGTTTATTTGAATTGCAGATTAATGAACACAAAATTGTCTGTATTTAAAGGATATTACGCATTAGTGGCATTAACTTTAGGCACTTTAAGTACTTTAGGCACTTTAAGTACTCTCAATGCATGGATATTTTTAGGGTGAATAGTTACATGGATTTTATGGTACATGAATCTATTACTTATTGAAATAGAACGGATTAATTTGAAATTTTGAAAAAAAAAAACCAACATCCATTTCCTCGTAAAAAAAAGACAACTAAAACCCCAGGGATTCGTTTATGATAAAAACATGAAAATCCATCATGGGCGGTTTGCGTTTTGTGGCTACATAAACATTGCAGCCCCTGCTTGGGAGGTTGCAATTCATGCAAACGCCATATTTGGCGCATGGATTTGGCCTGTTGAGCCGTTTAAAATTAATAGGTGCGGCAATTGTACGAATCCGTTGCCAGGCAGCTTCCTCGTCAGCAACAATTTTGTTGGTGCCGGCCACTACAATCACTTTTCGAGGGCCGAACGACATGGCAGCTACCCTGTTGCCATAACCATCGATATTAAAAAGTTCGCCTTGTAGCGAAATGGCGTTGCTGCTACATATAAACACATCGCAAATTTGCTGCTGACGCATTACTTCCATTTTCTGCTCATCGCTCAGGCCGGGAGCATTATGGTCGAGGATGATGGCACCTTTAGCGGTTACCAATTGTTGCAGGTTTAGTTGTTTGGCCGTTTGCGATCCCCCAAAAGCTACTTTCATCCCCGCTGAAATCATTTCGGTTATTGCGTTGGCAGTTTCCACGCGGGTTTCAAAAAAAGCTGCATCAAAGCGGTTTTTACGCAAAGCCTCAACTGTTTTTAAACCAAGGGTTTGGCCATGCCAGATGTTCATTTCGTTTACAAAAGTATCGGTTGGGTTGATTTCGCTGCTCATTTTATTTTGATTTTTGCAAAGGTAGGTTTATTGGGGGATTATTTTGCAAGCATCAGTTTTAAGGGTCATAACTAATTTGAAATTAAAGTATTACTGGTTTTTCTAAATTGTAGTTAGTAATTTTTGCAATAATTACTAACTGTATTAAGTAGTCGGCTTGCTAAAAATATTGTTATACATTTTATAAGCTTGGCCAGTGCTGCATCAAGTTTTAAGGGTGGAGATTCTACAAATGGAAAGTAAGTAAATGTGGCTAAATCTTATTTTGAGGTGCTATCTGACTGTAACCAAAACCAAAACTTTGGTCAAAATGGTTTAGATTTTTTTACTTTTTGCTTGATCAAAAAGTAAACAAAAAATCAAGGCTCTATAAAAATACAATGTGTTTCTAATCCGAAGGTACCTTCCCGCAATACAAGGCATAGGAGATGGCACAATCCCATACTTTTGTCGTTGCTGTGTATTGCTACGCACATGCCCTACACACATACCTCCGGCTAAGAACCACTATTGTATTTTTATAAGGCCAGTCCTTCGCAAGAAAGTTCTTGCTTTGGGAAAAACCGGTTCGAAAGGTTCTTCTAAA
>CAJAXK010000498.1 GCA_903946925.1 uncultured Bacteroidales bacterium
ACGGTATCGGCCAGCGGGGGCACAAGCGGCTACAGCTACCTGTGGACCAACGGCCAGACCACGGCAACCGCTACTGGCTTAGCCTCCGGCTATTACCAGGTAGTGGTGACAGACGCCAACGGATGTACGAAAGAAAGCACGGTATTGCTGAGCGACCCAACGGGTGTAACGGCGGTGATCACGGCGAGCACGGACGTAAGCTGCCATGGTGAAGCAGACGGCACGGCGACGGTAAGCGGTTATGGCGGCAACGGCGGCTATACGTATGAATGGAGCGATGGGCAGACCACCTCCTTGGCCACAGGTTTATCTGTAGGTCAATACCAAGTCACGGTAACGGTAGGAGGTGTAACCGGCTGCAGTGCGGTAGCCCTTGCCACTATCACTGAACCAGATCTGTTAATCGCTGATATCACAAACTCAATCAACGTAAGTTGTTATGGACTCTCCAATGGTTCTGCGAAAGTAGTTGCCACTGGTGGAACAATAGTTTACAGCTATCTGTGGAGCAATAGTCAGACGACAGCAACAGCCGCAAACTTAACAGTGGGTACTTATACGGTAACAGTTACAGATGCACATGGTTGCAAAGCCACAGCAAGTGTTGCTATTACCCAGCCATCAGAAGTTACAGCTTTTGCCGGAGGCGATGCAACAATTTGTAAAGGTTCAAGTTACCTTTTGGCTGATGCAGGAGCAATCAACTATACTTCTTTGACATGGAGTACTTCAGGCGATGGATACTTTAATAATTCGGCTTCCTTGAACCCGATTTATACTCCTGGATCTGCTGATATTGTTCTAGGTCAAGTTACCCTAACTTTAACAGCACACTGTGTTCAAGGGTGTTCGCCGATAGTTAGTTCCATGACCCTCACCATCCAAAAAAGCCCTGTTGCCAATGCAGGACCGGATGCGACCATCTGCGAAACAAGTACTTATTGTTTATGCACTGCTACGGCATCAACATATACCAGTATTACTTGGGAATCGTTGACAAGCATTAATCCAAAGGTACTTGGGACTGGATCTTTCTCTAATATCAATGCAGTAAACCCAGTTTATACCCCAAGTCAAGCTGATATAAATGCAGGTTGCGTTTATTTGATTATGCACCTTGAGGCTGCTTCGCCTTGCACAGCGGTAACCGATACCATGAAACTTTGTATCAGCCGTGTACCAGTGGCTAATGCTGGTGCAGATGCCATGATTTGCGAAGGTTTCGGTTACACAATTTCTGATGCAACGGCTACGTACCAAACTGGTTTGAAATGGGTAACAAGTGGAACAGGAACTTTCAGCCCTAATGCCGGAAGTGTGAATCCAACCTATACACCGAGTACAGCAGATATTAATGCAGGATCGGTAACCTTGACCATGCGCCTAACTGCTTGTTCGCCTTGCCCAAATGCTTCGGATGCCATGGTACTAACCATACACCGTAACCCAAGTGCTACTGCTTCGGTAGTTTCGAATGTAAGTTGTTACGGCCTCAGCGATGGAGTTGTAACTGTATCTGTATCAGGTGGAACCACACCATATTCATATTTGTGGAGCAATTCGGCAAGTACACAAACGGTTAGCGGTTTATCTATAGGTACTTATTCGGTAACGGTTACCGATAACTTCGGTTGTACCAAAACCAGTGAAACCACAGTTTCGCAACCAACATTGCTTACGGTTTCAGGTATTGTAGCACAACATGTACAATGTAAATTCAGTAACGAAGGTGCGATTACAATCACCGCTACTGGAGGGACTACCGCATATTCCTACTTGTGGAGCAATAATGCCACCACGAAGGATATATCAGGTTTAACCGCAGGCACTTATACTGTAACCGTTACCGATAACCATTCGTGTACAACAACAGATGATTGGACTGTTACTGAACCTGATTTGCTGACAGTAGGTGGTACGGTTACCAATAACGTTGTTTGTAACGGAGGGAACGAAGGATCCATTACCATTACTGCAGGTGGTGGTATAACAGCTTATTCTTACCTGTGGAGTAATAATTCTTCCGCAACAACCATTTCTGGTTTAACTTCTGGTACTTATAGCGTTACAGTAACGGATGCACATTCCTGTTCAACAACAGGATCATGGACTGTTACCCAACCTGAAGCCCTCACTTTGTCAAGTTATGTGAAGCACAATGTACTTTGCACTACGAGCAACGAAGGCGCTATTTACCTTACTATCACTGGTGGAACTACCGCTTATGGGTATAAATGGAGCAACAACGAAACAACAAGTAACATAACAGGACTAATTGCAGGTTCCTATTCAGTTACTGTTACTGATGCCCATTCGTGTTCGATTACCGAAAATTGGACAATTACCGAACCCGATGTTTTAACCATTAACAATTCGGTTACACATCAAGTCCTCTGTAATGGAAGTAACGAAGGCTCAGTCGCCATTTCGGTTATCGGTGGTACTTTGCCTTACGCATACACCTGGAGCAACGGCACCACAACACAAAATGTTTCTGGCCTTACAGCAGGTGTTTATTCGGTAACAGTATTGGATGCCAATTCGTGCCATACACATGGAACCTGGATAATCACTGAGCCTGATGTGCTTACATTGAATGGAAGTGTATTACATAATGTGAATTGCAACGGAGGGAACGATGGATCGATTGATATTTCAACTGCCGGTGGAACAACAGCTTACACTTATTCGTGGAGCAATGGTGCTACTTCGCAAAACCTCTCAGTCCTAACTGCTGGTACTTATTCACTTATTGTTACTGATGCACATTCGTGCTTTGTTACTGATAGTTGGACTGTAACTGAACCAAATACCCTTACCATAAGCAATGCTGTTAAAAATGACATATTGTGCAACGGAGGGAATGGAGGTTCGATTAGCCTAACAGTTTCAGGTGGAACCACTGCTTATAGTTATACCTGGAGCAATACTGCCACATCACAAAATGTATCAAGCCTTACAGCAGGTACCTATTCGGTAACTGTAACCGATGCCAATTCGTGCAGTACTACTGGTTCCTGGACAATATCCGAACCACCAGCACTCTCGATGAATGGCGTTACTGTACCAACTTGTTACTCAACCAATAATGGAGCCATAAATGTAACTTATCAAGGAGGCTCGTCGCCATACACCTACTTATGGAGTAATTCCTACACAACAGCTAGTATTAGCGGTTTGTATGCCGGAACCTATACGGTAACGGTAACTGATGCACACTCTTGCACACTTTCGGGAAGCTGGACAGTTACCCAAAATCCTGAATGGTCAATCGGTATTACAGGTCCCGTCGGGGTTTGTTGTACACCTGGAGGAACCCCTGCAACTTATTGTGCTACAATTGGCGGCACATACACTTCACCAGTTACCTATCAATGGGTAATTGAAGGAGGCACGATTTGTGCAGGCGCTAATACACCATGTATTGATGTTTTATGGAGTTGTTGTGGCCAAGGAACAGTTACCCTGATTGCAACTAATGCTGATGGTTGTGTTTTAACCACCATAACCACGGTGTCGGTAAGCACGGCTCCTTCGCCTGTAATTACTGGGCCTTCAATGGTTACAGTAGGCCAAACTGGTACGGTTTTCTGCACTCCTGATGTAACAGGCCACTTATTTAGCTGGAATGTTACAGGTGGAACCATTACTGCTGGTGCCGGAACAAACTGCATTACTGTTACATGGGGCACTTCCTGCTCAAATTGCAACGGTTCGGTAACAGTTTACGAAACCTACAACGGGTGTACCGGTTCGGCAACCATGCCAGTAACCATAATGCCTGGCGAGGGTAACTTATCAGGTTATGTTACGTATAACAACCAATATGGCACAAGCCTTAACGGAGTGGTGCTTACCTTGCGCAATACTGCAACCGGAACAATTGTTGGATCCACCACTTCAGGGATAAATACAGCCAACAACCAACCGGGTTACTACACATTCTCCACTGTTCCAAACGGAACCTATAGGTTAACAGGTAGTTATAACGGTACTTGGGGTGGTAATAATGCTACCGATGCCTTGATAGTTCAATTGAATGTTATCAACACTTATCCTTTGGCTTATTTAAAGGATACTGTTGCTGATGTCAATGCCAGCCATACCAAATCCGCCCTTGATGCGCTTTATATCAAATTGAGGACTGTTGGTTCAATAAACTCATATCCTGCTGGCGATTGGAAAGTCACCGATACAACATTTACCCTTTTCGGATTAGCTACTAATGTAAACCTGAAAGCGCTATGTGTTGGCGATGTCAATGGATCCTTCATCCCAGTTGGATACAAAGCTTCTTCTACTTTATCAGTAATCGAAGACGGTGTGATGACAGTGCCGGTTGGAGAACCATTTGTTTACACTATCCATAGTGGGAAAGAAGCTGAGCTTGGTGCCATGACTTTGTTCATGAACTACGATGAAAGCCGTTTCGAAATCATGGATATTGCCAGCTCCATCGAAGGGATGAAGTATGTGTTTGGCGATGGGAAAATTTCCATTGCTTGGGCAGATACCAAACCTCTGAAGGTGAACAGGGACGATTTGATACTGAGCCTCAACATGAGGGCAAAGGTTAAGATGACAGAACCAACCAGCATTTTCAGCCTTGCCGAAGGATGCGAGTTTGCTGATATTTTGGCTAAGCCTTACGACGATTACGGCCTGAAAATGACCAATGTTATCAGCCCCGAAGGTTCAATGGAGTTCTCGATGTACAATTATCCTAACCCGTTTGTGAACAATACAAGCATTGTTTACAACCTGCCAGAAGCCGGCCATGTTAAATTGTTGTTGACTGACGTTAACGGGAAAACAATCCGTACTTTAGTTGACGATGCAAACGATGCCGGATTCCACAAAGTATTAGTTGACCCTGCCCAATTGAATATGGCAGCAGGTGTTTACTTCTACAGGATTATTTTCGAAAGTGATTCTGACTCGTTTACGAAGGTTAACAAAATGGTTTTGACCAGGTAAATCAGTTAACAAAAACAACTAACCCGGAAGGATTGGTCTGTAAAAGACTAATTCTTCCGGGTTTTTAATTAAAAAACTCTGAACCGATTACAATCTGGGCTGAGTATAGGAAAGGTGAAAAAGTTTGGGTTTTGTTACCTCAAAAACGGGTTATTTTGCTTTTCATAACCAATAGTTGTACTTGGGCCATGCCCAGGATACACAGTATAATCTTCAGGAAGGGTAAAGAGTTTTTGTGTAATACTTTGGTAAAGGATATCGAAATTGCCTGTCGGAAGGTCGGAACGGCCAATGCTGTCGCGGAACAAAACATCGCCTGTAATTACATACCGTTCAGCATGGTTTACCAAACAAATACTTCCATCGGCATGGCCCGGTGTGTACAAAACTGCAAAGGCCGCATCTCCGAAAGGTATGGTATCGCCCTCTTCAATAAAATCGGTTGGAACAATGAGGTTTTCAACTTTTATGCCAAATACCGACCCGAATTCGGCGGCAGTGCGCCAGAATAGTTTGCTCTCCTTATGGCATTGGGGTTTGAGGTTAAACTTGTTGCAAACAAATGTATTGCCAACAATATGGTCGATGTGGAAATGGGTATTAACCATTCCAATAGGGGAAAGATTATTAGCAGCAATATACTGTATTAGCGCGGTTTCTTCTTCCATTGTCTGGCAGGCTGGGTCAATAATCAGGCATTTGCCGCTATTGTCGTACACAATGTATGTGTTCACGCCAAACGAATTAAAGACAAAACTTTTAATTTTCTTGTTCATATCAGGTTTTTTCAAGTGGTTAAAATTATCAAATTATCCAATAGTAAATACTTAAACGCCGAACAATGGATTTTTGTTAATTTAGCGGTGTGAAAAATTGGATAAAACAAGATATAAAATCAGCTATCAGGTTATTGCCAAAAGCATTCAGGGTTTCCTGTACAATGCTGATTATGTGTCTTATATCTCCTTCAGTAGATGCTCAATTCTATAATGGTTCGCAAGTAACATTTGGTAAAAACCGCGTTCAATACACCGATTTTTTATGGACTTATTTCCGTTTCAACAATTTTGATGTTTATTATTACCTCAACGGAAAGGAACTCGCTCAGCATGTAGCCGATTATTCTGGCAAATATATTCCCGAAATTGAAAGAAAACTCGAAACCACACTGGACAAAAAGACCCAGTTTATTGTTTATAACACCTATTCCGACCTAAAGCAAAGCAATATTGGGCTGATGAACCATACCCGATACAATACTGGTGGAATTACCCATATAATCGGAACAAAAGTTTTCCTGTATTTCGATGGCGACCTTAACCATTTCGATAGGCAGATCCGTGGCGGCATCACCCGCCTGTTGGTCGAAAACATAATTTACGGAGGCTCTGTGGGTTCGCAGGTTAAAAACAGCACACTTATAAACCTGCCATCGTGGTACATTGATGGTTTGGTTTCGTACTACAGCAGGAATTGGGACACCGAACTCGACAACAAAGTGAAAGATGGTATCCTAAGCGAAAAATTCAAGCGTTTTAACCACCTTATTGACGACGATGCCGTTTTGGCCGGCCATTCGTTATGGCGTTTTGTAGCCGAAAAATATGGCGAAGAAAACATTGCCAACATCGCATACATGACAAGGGTAAACCGAAGTGTTGAAAGCGGTTTTTTATATGTATTGGGCATTTCGTTCAAAAATGTAATTGATGAATGGTATCAGTGGTATAAGCAAATATATACAGTTGACCAAACTACATTTAGCCCTTATAACCCCTGCGTTTCTTTCAAACTGAAGCGCGATCAGGTTTATGATAACATTAAAATTAGTCCCGATGGCGATAAAATGCTTTTTTCGGTGAACGATAAAGGCCTGTATAAAGTTTATTTGCAAGATATGGCCACAGGAAAAAAGAAGAAAATTTTCCGTAAAGGCTACCGCACCGACGAAAAAGTTGATTATTCGTATCCTCTGCTTGCTTGGCACCCAACAGGCAATGTTGTTGCAATGATATTTGAACACAAAGGCCAGCTTTTCCTGCAATATTACGATATGGAAACCCGTAAATGGCAGAGTCAAAACCTTTTTAATTTCCAGAAAATACTCGACTTTTCATATTCACCTGATGGCCGATCATTCGTAATGTCGGGTGTGCAGCGGGGTCAATCGGATATTTATTTTTACAATATAGCTGCCAATACCGCTGTTCCTGTTACACAGGATGTGTATAACGATTTGAACCCGAGGTTTTTGGCAAAAAGCAATTCCATAATTTTCAGTTCAAACCGGCCCGACGACACTATTAGGTTTGTGAAAGAAAATATGCGTTCGTACGATGGCCTTGCCAATAACGACCTATTTATCTACGAACGAGGTTCGAAAAGCCTGGTACTGAACAGGGTTACCAAAACAAAACTGTCGAGTGAAATTCAACCGGCATCCTACAGTCCTGGGTATTTTACCTATCTCAGCGATGCCAACGGTGTTTATAACCGGTATGGTGCAAGGCTCGACAGTACGGTAGCTTATGTTGATACAACAGTTCATTATAGGTATTTCACCCAAACTTTTCCGCTCACTAACTATTCGAGGAGCATACTTTCGCAGGATGTTAGTTTTGTTGGCAGGAAAACAGCAGAACTGGTCTTCGAAAACAACAAATACAATATATACATCGGCGAAATTCCTCTTGGAAAACTAAAGCCGCTCCAAACCCTCGAACAGTCGAAATACATGCTTAGCCTCGAAGCCAAAGTTATAAAGGAAAAAGAAGAAGAGGCACAAAAAAAGGCCAACCCGGAGGTTAAAGTAAAAAGAAAGCGCTTTGTAGCCGTTTACGAAAACGATATTTCGCCTGTTACAATTGATACAACAAGTGTTGACATTAACAATTATCAAATTTCGGGCGATGTAACCTCGGGTAAAACCGGTTTGAAACGGACAAATATTTTGCTTCCCGCCAATGCCGGAGGCATTATAAAGCTTCCCAAGCCCCGAAATTACAATGTCGAATATTCTGTGAACCAATTAATAAGCCAGCTCGATTTTTCTTATCTCAACCTAAGTTACCAACCTTATTTGGGATATTCGGGGCCTATTTATCAAAACTCGCCTACCAATGCCCTTTTTATGTTGGGTGCTACCGACCTGCTTGAGGATTATCGTATTATTGGAGGGGTTAGGTTAAATTTGAATCTGGTACACAACGAGTTTTTATTTGGGTTTGCAAACCTAAAACGGCGCCTCGACAAAGAAGTGTATTTTCACCGTACTGGTTTCGATGTTGCTACAATTTCCACATACACCAGGCACCGCATCCACGAGGTAAACTACATGCTCCGGTATCCGTTTACCGAAGTGTTGGCTGTAAAAGGAACAATTTCTGTACAGTACGATAAACCTTACGAACTTGCTTATGATGCCACATCGGCCAATACCAATTACGATGGTAGCATTTGGGCTATAGGCAAAGGCGAATTGGTGTACGATAATACCCGTGAAATAGGCACAAACCTGATGTTGGGACTGCGGTATAAACTTTTTGGCGAGTATTATCAACTGGTTAAAAAACAATCGGTAAATATGCTCGTTGTGGGTTTTGATGTACGCAATTACACCCGCATACACCGCTCGTTTATATGGACCAACCGTTTGGCTGGCAGCACATCATTTGGTAAAAATAGGCTGCTTTATTATATGGGTGGCGTTGATAATTGGCTATCGCCCCAGTTCAACAGCGAATATCAAATTGATTATAACCAGAATTATGCATTTCAAACCCTTGCAACCAGTATGCGCGGGTTTCAACAAAATGTGAGGAGCGGCAACACATTTGCACTCCTTAGTTCGGAGTTGCGTTTCCCTGTTTTCAGGTATTTTCTTAACAAACCCCTGCGTTCCGAATTCTTGAACAACTTCATGATTGTAGGTTTTACCGATATTGGTTCAGCTTGGCAAGGGCTTAATCCGTTGGCCGAAGAAAACACTTATTACACCCGTACCATCAGCAGCAAACCTTTACTCGTAACCGTAAAAGTGCAGAAAGACCCGCTTATTGCCGGATATGGTTTTGGGCTGCGCAGTACCTTGTTCGGTTATTTCCTCCGTGCCGATTGGGCTTGGGGAATCGAAGACCAAGTGATACAGCCTTATATTTTTTACCTTTCGTTGAGCCTTGATTTTTAAGGAAACTCAGTTTGCATACCCTTTAGTGAAAATCCATCTGTTTAGCACAATGCTCTTTCCCGAAAAACGCATCACCGGTTTTATACATAAGCACCATATTTTTACATTGGCTACTGCCGCCAACAATGTTCCTTACACCTGTACTTGTTTTTACGTGTATTTAAACGAATTGAACCTGTTCGTTTTTACTTCCGACCATGGCACACGACATATTGACGAATTGCTTGTACAGCCTTTGGTAGCTGGTGCAATAGCATTGGAAACCACTATGATCGGAAAAATACAAGGCATACAATTTACAGGTTCGGCAACAGAGTTAAAGGACAGTCTTTACGAAACTGCCCACGATGCTTACCTGAAAAAATTCCCGATCGCTGGTTTCAAGAAACTTACGCTTTGGGGAATAACACCCGATTTTATAAAAATGACCCATAACAGGCTTGGTTTTGGCACAAAACTTATATGGGAACAGGAAAAGCCATTGGAATAACAGATGCCAATTGCTATTGATTGTTGGAATTGAGTACTTAATAATTTTCCACCTTTCTCCTCTCTCCCCTCGCCCAGTCTCCCCCTCACCCAGTCTCTTTTGCAGAAACCCCAAAAAACCCTTGCTTTTTCAAATTATAAACCGTATCCTTACACCCCTTTAAAATCAAGCATCCTGAAACCTGCGGTTGATAAGGGTTTCGAGAGTTATTAAGGGTATAAATATCACTATTACAGAATGTTAATACCTATTATCATCACTATTGTTAATAACTGTATTTGATAATTTCCCTAAGCATAGTGTAAATTTGTAAACCCTGATTTTTCCCATTAAAATAAATTTTTATTGTTGGTTTTCAGGATTTTATTTTAAATTCTTAATTCAGAACGGAGATCAGTATGGATGTTAATCTTTTTTCACAGTTAGATTCCCAGGTTGGGGAGAGTGCAAAAAATGATTTTTATGGTGGTGTATTAAAACAACGCCAGCGGCCCGAAATCCATGAGCCAGTGGAAGTTAAGCAGGCTATGGAGCCCGAAGTGTCTTATGTTCAAAAATCAGAACCAATAATGAACGAACCTATTTATGAACAGCCTGTAATTTTAGAAATGAAAGCCTATACGCCTGAAGAAGTGCTGGAAGCTGCCACCGTTTATTTTGAAGGTGATAAGTTGGCAGCCAGTGTGTGGATGAACAAATACGCCCTCAAGGATAGTGATGGAAACATTTACGAGCGCACCCCCGACGATATGCACCACCGCCTTGCATCAGAAGTGGCACGTATGGAAAGGAAGTATCCTAACCCAATGAGCGAAGCACAGCTCTTCGAACTCTTCCGCAATTTCCGTTATATCGTTCCCCAAGGCAGCCCTATGGCAGGCATTGGCAACAATTTCCAGATTTCATCCTTATCCAATTGCTTTGTAATTGGCAGCGATGGCAACCAGGATTCGTATGGCGGAATAATGAAAGTAGATCAGGAGCAGGTGCAACTTATGAAACGCCGAGGCGGTGTTGGCCACGACTTATCGCATATCCGCCCTTCGGGCAGCCGGGTTTTAAACAGTGCCCTTACTTCTACAGGCATTGTGCCTTTTATGGAACGCTACAGCAATTCCACTCGCGAAGTGGCACAAGATGGCCGCCGCGGAGCGTTAATGCTTTCCATTTCCATTAAACATCCCGATAGCGAAAGCTTTATTGATGCTAAAATGGAACAGGGCAAAGTTACAGGGGCCAATGTTTCGGTACGTATCGACGATGATTTTATGCGTGCCGTAAAAAGCAACAGCGATTATAAACAGCAATACCCTATCGAATCGGATGCGCCCACAACCGTGAAAGAAATTGGAGCTTCAAAGCTTTGGGGGAAAATAATACACAATGCCTGGCAATCAGCCGAACCTGGAATCCTTTTTTGGGACACCATTATACGCGAGTCGGTTCCCGATTGTTATGCCGACCTTGGCTTTAAAACCCTTTCGACAAACCCTTGCGGCGAAATACCGCTATGCGCCTACGACAGTTGCCGCTTGATAGCAATTAACCTGTACAGTTATGTCGAAAACCCTTTCACACCACAGGCTAAATTCAACATGCCATTGTTTGCCGAACATTCACGGTATGCGCTCCGTATCATGGACGATATTATCGATCTCGAAATGGAGAAAATTGACGGAATCCTTGCAAAAATAAACTCGGATCCCGAAGACGAAGAAACCAAACGTACCGAACGTTTGCTCTGGGAAAAAATCCGCGAAAAAACCCTTCAGGGTCGCCGCACTGGTATTGGTATAACTGCCGAAGGCGATATGTTAGCCGCTTTGAACCTACGTTACGGTGCCAGCGAAGCAACAGACTTTAGTGTGGAAATACACAAAACGCTTGCCATACAGGCATACAGTGCCTCTGCCGACCTGGCAGCCGAACGCGGTGCTTTCCCTATTTTTGATATGGAACGCGAGCGCAACAACCCGCTTATAAACCGCATCCGCGAAGCCGCACCCGATGTGTATGCCAAAATGGAGAAACAAGGCCGCCGCAACATCAGCATGTTGACCATTGCACCCACAGGCAGCGTTAGCATTTGCACACAAACGGCTTCGGGCATTGAACCCGTATTTATGGTGAGCTACAAACGCCGCCGCAAGGTTAACCCTAACGACAAAAACGTGAAAGTTGCCTTTGTTGACGAGGTTGGCGATTCGTGGGAAGAATACAATGTTTTTCATCCCAAGTTCTTGGTCTGGATGAAAATTAATGGCTACGATATCGAAAATGCCATTAATATGAGCGATGATGCACTGAATGACATTATTGCAAAATCGCCATATTACAAAGCCACAAGCAACGATATTGATTGGGTTGCCAAGGTACAGATGCAGGGCGCTATACAGAAATGGGTTGACCATTCCATCAGCGTTACCGTTAACCTGCCAGCCGAAGCCACCGAGGAATTGGTAAGCAACGTTTACCTCACAGCGTGGGAAAGTGGTTGCAAAGGTATGACCATTTACCGCGATGGCTCACGCTCAGGTGTACTGATCAGCAACGATACACAGAAAGAAGAAATCAGCGAATTCCAAGAAACCAAAGCACCGCCACGCCCAAAAGAACTAGAAGTGGAAGTAGTGCGCTTTATGAACGAGGATGTGAAATGGATAGCCTTTGTGGGCTTGTTCAACAACAAACCGTATGAGATCTTTACCGGTAAAAGTACCGATTTCTATATCCCCGACTATGTAAAAAAAGGTTGGGTAATACGTACCAAAAAGGACGAACACACCTCGGCACGTTACGATTTTGAATACGAAGACAGCTACGGATATCGCGTAACCCACCGCGGTTTGTCGCGCTCCTTCAAAAAGGACTATTGGAACTATGCCAAATTAATTTCGGGTATTTTGCGACATGGCATGCCATTGCCTTATGTGGTTGAGTTGATTGACAATCTAAGTTTCGATAACGACAGCATCACCACCTGGAAAAACGGTGTGGTGCGCGGGCTTAAAAAGTTTATCCCCGATGGCACACAAACCGGCCATAGCTGCCCACAATGCAAAGAGAAAAACACCATAGTTTATAAAGAAGGTTGTATGACTTGTACCTGCTGCGGTTACAGCAAATGCGGGTAAAAAATTAATTTGATTGCTATTGAAAGAAAACCACCGCGATTAATTGACGGTGGTTTTTTTGTTTGAGGGAATTCTATTTTAAAATCTCTTCTTATGATAATCGAATGTTTGGCTGTCGCGGAAAGCAATAAACTTGCGGGCGATAAGCAGGAAAATGGGTAGGTTGTTTCGGTTTAGGTAATCAATGGCATCGGGTTCGGAGTGGCAGGCATCGGCTAAAATGGCCAAAAGGTGAAAATCGTGTTTTTTCAACCATAAATAAGCATTTGGGTCGCCATCAATGGCACGGTCCAAAGCACCAAAGTGGGTGTATCCGTTTTTCATCAACCACTTAAAAGCATCCTCGCTACCGCGCATACACTTGCTAAGGGCACCCAATTCGGGATAACCGTTTTTCATCAGCCAGCCAAATATTTCTTCGTTCCCGCTTAAAGTCTCAGCGAAAGCAATCAGTATTTTCGGCTCATAATTTAACATGGGAAGTTATGTTATTTGTTTTTTTGATAATGGAGATATATAGAGAGGGGAGACTGGGCGAGGGGAGACAAGGAGAAGGGAGATTGGGAGAAGGGAGACAAGGCGAGGGGAGACTGGGTGAACGATCTAAAGTTGAATTACTGAATTTTGAGTCCACTCAGCAAAACCTAAAAAAAAGAATACCACAGAGGCACAGAGGACACAGAGGTACACAGAGTGTAGGTAATCAGCACTATAAACCTTGTGAGCTTAGCGAAGCGGTATCACGAACACCTTGAAAATAAGCAAATGTGAGTAACCTTAGAGTTTTAGTGGCAAAAAAGACTTTTCGGAGCGGACTCAATTTTCAAATTAACTCTTTGTCACATTCCCAAATCCTCACATTTTCACATCCCCACATTTTCACATTCCCAAATCCTCACATCTCCACATTTTCAAATTATCGCATTATCGCATCAATAAAACACCTCCGCCTTTATCCCCAAATCCTCAATACGTTTTGCAAGGGCTTGAAATTCGGCTTCTGGCACTTTTTCCAAAGTTTTGTATGGCGTTTGCCTGTCGATTGGGTAAAGCATCACCAATTTGGGTTTTATTTTATTTATATGCCCAAGCCATAGTCCAAGTTCCTCTTCGGTGGTATTATCCACCCATTTGCCTTCCACTTCACCGCGTATAAGCATGGTTTGTATAGTTAAATTGCCACCGAAACTTTTTAGCTCCTCGACAATTTTTTCTACCGTAACTGGATATGTTGGTTGGTTGATAGCTTGAAATGTATTGTTGGAGCCGGCATCGAGTTTTAACACATTGTTGTCAATCCGCATCAATGCCCTTTTTACATGCGCATGGTCGAGGCGGGTAGCATTCGATAAAACCGTAATATGTGCCTTGGGGAAAAACTTGTCGCGTAGCAGTATTGTATTTTCAATAATTGCTTCAAATTCAGGATGGAGGGTAGGTTCGCCATTTCCTGCAAAAGTGATGTTGTCGGGGTTTAGATTGCCTTCCTTCAGCGCTTCGAAACGGCTTTGCAGCGAAGCAATGATTTCGGCAGCAGTAAAAAGTACAGGTTTTTCTTTCTTTTTGGCCTCATTCAATCCGCACTCGCAATAAATGCAGTTGAACGAACAAAATTTCCCCTGTAAAGGCAATAAATTAATGCCAAGCGAAACACCAAAACGGCGGCTTTTCACAGGGCCAAAAACAATTTCATCAAATAAAATACCTGCCATACTATGTGGTTTTATCGCCATTAAAATAGCGTTGCGGATCGATTAATCCATTGCAAAAGTAGAAGAAAAGCTTAAGTCTGTGATAAAATACGAAAAGGAATTTCCCTGGCTGCTGTTTATTCGCCTATAAATACTACTTTTGAGTACTTAAATCCATATTCATACCCCTAATGCTTACTATTGACCAGATAAAAGCACCTATAGCCTCGCATATCCTAGAGTTTGAGAAACATTTCCGCAACTCGATGAAAAGCCCGGTACCATTGCTTAACACCATTACCCGTTATATAATCAAGCGTAAAGGCAAGCAAATGCGGCCCATGTTTGTTTTTCTTTCGGCAAAAGTGTGCGGCACCGTGAACGACAGCACCTACCATGCAGCCTCATTGATCGAATTGCTGCACACCGCTACGCTAATACACGATGATGTAGTTGATGATTCCAACGAACGGCGCGGTTTTTTTTCACTTAACGCATTGTGGAAGAATAAAATAGCTGTTTTAGTTGGGGATTATCTTTTGTCGCGTGGGCTGCTGCTTTCGCTCGAAAACGAGGAATACCACTTACTGAAAATTGTTTCGAACGCTACCCGCGAAATGAGCGAAGGCGAGCTGTTACAAATTGAAAAAGCCCGTAAACTCGACATCGAAGAGCCTGTTTACTTCGAGATTATCCGCAAAAAAACTGCGTCCCTTATCGCTTCCTGTTGCGCTGCCGGAGCTGCTTCGGTTGCTTCCGATGCCGAAACAATTGAGAAAATGCGCCTCTTTGGCGAATACGTCGGGATTGCTTTTCAAATAAAGGACGATCTGTTCGATTACGAAAAAAACCTGGCAACAGGTAAACCAAGCGGCATTGATATAAAGGAGAAAAAAATGACTTTGCCGCTTATCCACATGCTCAACAATATGACCTGGCTCGAAAAGCGCCGTGCCATGAACATTGTTCGCAACCACAACAACGAACCACATAAAGTTACCGAGTTGATTAACAAAGTAAATATGAGTGGTGGGATTGAATATGCTGCCGGCAAAATGCTTGAATATCAGCAAAAAGCAATAGCCCTGCTCAACACCATGCCCGAAAGCGATTCCCGCAATTCGCTCGAACAATTGGTGAAATTTACAACTGAACGGAAGCATTAGGACGCTTTAATTATGTTGCGTTCAAGGGTTAAATTGCTTCGCGTTCAAGGGTTCAATGCGTTGCGTTCAAGGGTTCAATGCGTTGCGTTCAAGGGTTCAATGCGTTGCGTTAAATGTTCGATTGTTCAAATGCTCTATTGTTCAAATGTTCAATGTTTCGCGTTCAAGGGTTCAATTGCGGTACGTTCTAATTGATCAAATGTTCTCTTGTTCAAATTGTTAGTTAATACCAATCTCACTAATCCCCACATCCCCAAATCTCCACATCCCCACATTCTCACATCCCCACATTCATATAAATGAAAACCATCTTAGCAACAATAATTTCTATTGTAGTCACAGTTTCAGTCTATTCTCAGGTAACAATAGAGAAATACTCGAATGGAAGCAAGAAAGCAGAAGGCAAAATGCTAAACGGACAGCGTGAGGGTGTTTGGTACGAGTTTAATTTAAGTGGGCGGAAAATTGCGGAAGCCAACTATACAAACGGCGTTAAAGAAGGCAAATACACCGAATGGTATTCAAACGGCAAAAAGCAATTTGAAGGGTATTTTGAGATGGGCAAATTGAACAGTTTGGTTACTTCGTGGCGAACGGATGGCACAACGGAAGAAAAAGGACGCATAACTAACGATTTGCGCGACAGCATTTGGGTGTTTTATCATCCTAACGGAAATGTCGGAAGCACAGGAATGTTTGTTGATGGAAAAATGGAAGGGAAATGGCAATATTTTTACGAAAATGGCGAAAAATGGAAAGAAGGCATCTATACAAATGATACAAAGTCCGGGCTTTGGACTTATTGGTATTCCGATGGGCATATCCACCACAGCGGCGAATACATTGATAATAAAGAAAATGGTATCTGGAAAGGCTGGTTTACCAATGGTCAGGTAAAAGATTCAGGTTTTTATGAAAATGGCAAAATGCAAGGGCTTTGGAAAGGCTGGTACGAGAATGGACGGCCGCAATATATTGGTTTTTATGTGGATGGTAATCAGGATAGTGTATATAAATCCTGGTATCCAAACGGGAAACAGCGCACAGTTGGTTTGTATCGCTTAGCCATAAAGAATGGATTGTGGAAAGAGTGGTACGATAACGGGCAATTGCGGGAATCGGGGAGTTGGATAAATGGGGAGCGCAATGGTTTTTGGGTTTACTTCGATTACGATGGATTTAAAATTAAAGAGGAGAATTTCGATAAAGGGAAACCGGATGGTGCCTGGAAAACCTATTATTCAAATGGACTTCAATCAGGCGCAGGCCAATACATAAATAAAATTAAAGAAGGAACCTGGCAATATTGGGACGAAAAGGGCAAGCTTATTGTTAAGTCGGAGTTCCTTAACGGAAAGAAAATCAAAGAAAAACGCTATGGCCAAGCTGGCAAAGAACTTGAACCCGGTAGATAAAGCAATTTTTGTGGCGCGATTGAGTTATTTCAGGTAAACCGAAAGTATGATTCGTTTAACTGCATTGTTTTTCTTTTGTCTGTTTTTCGTTTTGCAAGTCCATCCGCAATCCGGAAAGGAAAAAAAACAATTACCTGATGAACAGTTAACCCCAACCGAGCTTGAACTATACAAGCAAATAACCGAATACCGTTCCCAAAAAGGCTTGCCTGAAGTAAAGCTTTCGAAATCGCTTTGTTATGTGGCCCGAACACATGCCCAGGACCAAACAGCCAACTATAAATATGGTAGCCGTTGCAACCTTCATAGTTGGTCAAACGATGGAAAATGGTCGTCGTGTTGCTACACCCCCGACCATAAAAAAGCAGCCTGTATGTGGGACAAGCCTCGCGAACTGACCAATTACACTGGCGATGGATATGAAATTTCCTTTTATTCAACGTATAGATTTGAGTCGCCCGAAGCCACAGCAAAGGATATTTTGAAAGGCTGGAAGAAAAGCCCTGGTCACAACGATGTGATAATGAATAAAAATACCTGGAAAAACGTTGAATGGAAGGCTATGGGTGTTGCCGTTTATGGCGATTATTCCAATGTGTGGTTTGGCAAAGAAACAGATACTGAAGGTGAAATGGTGAAGTGAGGGTTAACAGTTTACCAGCGAATAAAACCCGCCAAATTATTTTACACCCCACTGGAACCCGTTAAGTTCAAAACCTGCAAGTGATAGAGCACGATTGGTTACGGTTGCTGCAACTTGTTCAATACTTGTGGGCCGACTGTAAAACGAAGGGCTTGCCGGGCAAATAATACCACCAGCTTCGGTTACCGTTTTCATATTGTTGATATGTATGAGGTTAAGTGGTGTTTCGCGGGTAACAAGCACAAGCTTTCGGCGCTCCTTGAGCATTACATCGGCAGATCGGGTCATAAGGTCGTTGGAAATCCCGGATGCGATCCTGCCCAAAGTCCCCATGCTGCATGGTACTATTATCATTGCATTATACCCTGCCGAACCGGAAGCGACGGGTGAATAAAAATCATTCTTTTTATAAAACGAAAATGGCAGTTTGGCGAAATCGAAACTCCCAAGTTCATATTCCCAAACCACTTTAGCTGTATCCGAAAACAAAACCGCAACCTCCGAAAGCTGATCGTTAAGTTGTAAAAGGCTGTCGAAAAGCACTTTGGCATATATAGCTCCACTGGCACCAGTAACCCCTACTATTAGTTTTATCTTTTGCTGACTCATTTTTATTTCTATTGAATTGTTGAGTGGTTAGAATTTATAACTCAAGAACAGCAAAAGGCAGTCGTTGTATTGCCCATGGTCGAAAAAACGGTGGACTGCTCCTGTAACTTCATCGTGCCGGATACTGGACAGCGAGTTTACAGTCCGGAAATTTGCACTTAAATGTTCTGTAATTTCATATCCAAAACCTATCATTATGGATGGGTTTATTAGGTTATAATCGCCATCAACAAATTCAACATAATCAACTTCTTCGTAGTTATGCAACAAAAACGACAAGGATGGTCCAGCTTCGATTGTTAACTTGTTTTTTGTGTGATATTGGTAAAGGAAGGGCATTTCGATATATCCAAGCCTCATAAGGTAAAAGATATCATCCGGTTTTTTCACATCAGGATTATGCCGGCTGCCTTTTTGAAAATAACTTATTTCAGTTTGAAAACCCGATTTTTCGCTCACACTCAAGCGCACCCAAAATGCTGCATAAGCTCCAGGTTTGTGGAATCCGCTGTAAGTATCGCCAGCAACCTGACTGCCCACCAGCCCACCAGCTACCCCGCCTTGAAAGGCTTGGCCTTTGGCTGAAATTGTTAAACTGAAAAGTAGAACGAAGAATGATAAAGTTTTTGGCATAGAATGATTTTAGTGTTGGCTTGCTGAAAGCGATAATCCTGATTTTAAATTTCGGAACGATTGCCTTTTTTTTGAAAACTGAAATATTGTTCCCACTCCGAAAATTCTTTTTTCGCTACAAAGTGATACACTGAACTCCCGCTGAAGTCTCAGCACATCGCTCCGGGGTTTACTTTTTTTAGAGTTATCGGAGCGGACTCAATATTTGTTGATTAAAACAGCTTATTCACAATATCCTGCTCAACGGTCATAACCGTTACAAAATGGTAATTCCCCGTAAGTATGGGCTATGTTATAATGCCAAACCAAAACTCAGGATTATCCTGTAGAAAAACAGGAGTGCTGCAACAAAGATAACAATGCTCCATTTAAAGTAGTTGTGCCGTATATCGCCCGATTTATGGATATTGTCGTATTGCAGCAAATCGAAAAGGTACAACGAAGGAAGCAGGGCCAAGCCTGGCGTAATTGTTTTAATTATGAGTGGGACGTAAAAAGTTGGCAAGGTGATGAGAAACAATATCAAGATGCCGGCCAACCAAGGAAGAACAACTTGTGTAATTATAAAAACCTGCCTGTTTTCGGGCGATATAAGTGTTACCGATCCGGATGAAACAAGGAATAGGGGTGTCAAAATCCTACCTATGACCAACATCACCACAAAAGAGATTACCGTAAAAAATATCTCTTCTACATCGAACATCCTGCTCATAAACAGCCATTCGGAAGTGTAAATAAACTCTGTACGGGTGAAAAAACCTGCAATATAAGCCCCAAAAAACATATTGCTCCCGCATATAAACCCCCAAAGGTAAAACAACTGGAACCGCTTGAAAAATGGATGTGTGGTGAAAAACATTTTCAAGAAAACAAATGCCAGCATCAACGACATAATTGGCCCTGAGCTGAAAATAAACACCAAAGCCGCGCGTGTGTAAAGTGGCGAATAAGTATAAAGTGGGAACTTCAAACGGTAATAATACCAAATAACCGGAATTTGATAAGAGGAAGCCACAAGTATGGTAACAACTTGATATACAATATATATAAACATAAATGCCAAAATAAAATAAGCTGTGGAGTGCATGAATCCAAAACCAAACTTTCGCCTTAGCTCAGGTGAAGCAACAATTTTCTTGAAATTTTCGCGGCGGCGCAAGCGTTTGCTCCGGGCAAGCTCTTTGCGTTCTTTCCTTGTTAGGTTATAAACATACAGATAGCCACCGCCTTCAAGCTTTTCTTTTTTTGCCGGAAAAAGCGCTGATAATGGTGCATGCCTGAATTTGGCCCACCATTTTTTCCGTTCCAGCTTTCTATCTTGTTTAACTAATTTCTTGATGTATCGAAGTTCCTGTTCGTCAGACGAGAGTTTCTTTTTTGCAAATGGGTTGGCAAGGAATACCTTTAACCGTTTTATTAACCTTTGCCTTTCATCAGCCCTTTGCCTATGTAGCCATTCCCTTCTTTGGGCATTCCTTTGTCGTTTTTCGGCACGCTCCCTCCGCCTGTCGTTCTTTGCGTGTGGGTCGTTCCTGTATCGCTTAATGCGTTGCCTTTCGAGTTGTGCTACTGTCAATTCCCTTTTTGCGAAAGGGTTGTCCAGAAATTGCTTGAATTGCTTTTTGAATTTCCGCCACGATTCAATTCTGTTTTTACGCCTCCAGGCCTTTTTTTTGGCTGTAATTCGGCGTTTTTCAGCTAATTGCTTCCGTCGGTCAATTTTTGCATAAGGATCTTTACTGGAAAATAGCCACATAAATAAAGGTGTAATTAGGCTACTAAGTTACAAAAAATAAAGAGCTGTTCGGGTTTTTATTTCTAAAAAAGCCAGGAGTACTATTTCTAAAATCCAAAGCAACACAAACTGAAATCGCAATTAAAGTTTTTTACTGATTATCTCATGGTCTGCTTGGGTTAAAATTTCATGAAAGTGCTTTGTTTTTCAAAAAAGTTTCAGTCCGAAATTAAGTATAACCCTATAAAATAACAGCGAGGCAAAAAACACGATGATAATGCCCCAACGGAAGTAATTATGTTGCACTACGCCCGATTTGTGGATTTTGGCAAACTTCCGCGAGTTATAAATAACCAAGGATGGGAAAAGGAGGATAATAGGTGTTATTGTTTTGAAAACCAATGGTATATAATAATTTGGCAAGGTTAAAACGAATAAAATTACTACACCAGCCAACCATGGAAGCATTACCTGGCTAATAATAAAATACAGCCTGAATTCGGGTTTTATAAGCGTTACCGAACCTGACGAAACCAGAAATAGCGGGGTAACTATCCTTCCAATACCTATCAGCATCCCGAATGAAATCAGGGTAAAAATAATTTCTTCAATATCGAACACATTGCTCAAAAACAGCCATTCGGAGGTGTAAATAAATTCGGTGCGCGTAATAAAGCCGACAATATAGGCGCCAAAAAACATGTTTACCCCGCAGATAAAACCCCAAAGAAAAAACAGCTTGAACCGTTTAAAAAAGTTGATTTTCGAAAAAAACATCTTCAACGAACCCAAACCAAGCAGCAATGATACTATAGGGCCTGATGCAAAAATCAGAATTAAATTTGTACGGGTGTACAAAGGTGAGTTGAGAGGGAACTTTAGCTGGTAATAATACCAAATACCCGAAATATGCGAGTATGAAGCGACTAGAATTGTAACAATTTGGTAAATTACATAAATGATCAAAAATGCCATTATGTAATATGCAGTTGAAAGCAGGAATGATTTTACAAATTTACCAAAGGCACCAGGTGTGGATTTTAATACCTGGTAATTTGAAGCAGCTTCGGTACGGTTTTTTCTGAGAAATTCCTTTGCACCCCGGTATATGCCCTTTAAACCACTAATTGATTTCCCCCGGTTTTTTTTTTGCGGAAAAATTGCAGTAAGGGGATTAGCCCTTAAATTGGCAAAAAACTTTTTACGGGCAAGTTTACGATCGCGCCGTTCAATCCTTTTTATCTGTAACTGCCTACGCTGCAGCGATGTTAACTTCTTTTTGGCAAATGGATGTGCCAGAAAATTGCCAACTTGGGTCCTAATCCGCAGCCATTTCTTTGCCCTTTCCTTGCGTTTCCAAGCTTTTTTGCGTTCGGCGCTGCTAATTGACGATGGGTATGTATGACGGCGCCCGCCGTTTCCTGCCGTTTCCTGATGGGTAGCATGGCTGTGCGGTATGGGTTTGCTGCGGACAAATGGATTAGTGAATATCCTATTTAGGCGTTTTTTAAAATTCCGCCAGGCTACCTTCCTATTTTTTCTTCTCCATGCCTTTTCACGGGCTTGCTTATGCTTCTTCGCCGCCCTTTTTCTTCGGCGTTCAATTTGTGCATAAGGATCGCGGTTGATGATTTTCCACATAAAAGGAGTAATTGCAGGCTGCTAAAGTATGCAATTTTACCAACTTATAGTTGGTTTTGCAATACCTGCAACCCTGCAACCGTGTATTTAGGCAAATTATACAACCGCATATCACTAAATAAATTATCTTTACACATTCTAAATAAAAATAAGGAATCTACATTAATATATGAATAAAGAACAGATAATCAACGCGTTAAAATTTGTCCACGATCCTGATTTGCATAAAGATGTAGTGTCGTTGGGCATGATAGAGGATATTGAAATAGACGGGAACAAAGTGAACATGAAGTTGGTGCTCACAACCCCAGCTTGCCCGATGAAGGATAAAATGAAAAACGACTGCATTAAGGCCATACAGGGCAGGGTAGATCCTTATGCAGAAGTTAATGTTGAGCTTGTTTCGCGCACAACAACCCGCCGTGGCCCCGATTCAACCATGCTAAAAGGCGTTAAAAACATTGTAGCCGTTGTTTCAGGAAAAGGTGGCGTGGGCAAATCGACTGTAGCCGCAAACCTTGCTGTTTCGTTGTCGAAATTGGGTGCAAAGGTAGGTTTGTTGGATGCCGATATTTACGGCCCATCGGTACCACTTATGTTCGATCTCACAAATGCTCATCCAACTGCCCGCGAAGTGGAAGGCAAAACCATACTTGAACCCATCGAAAAATATGGTATCAAATTGCTTTCAATCGGTTTTTTTGTTGATCCAAACAAAGCCCTGGTTTGGCGCGGCCCGATGGCTTCCAATTATTTTACACAAATGCTTACTGGCGGCGATTGGGGCGAACTAGATTATTTAGTGATAGATATGCCTCCAGGAACTGGCGATATACACCTGACTCTGGTACAAACCGTGCCAGTTACAGGTGCCGCAATTGTCACCACACCTCAGGATGTAGCGTTGGCCGATGCGCGAAAAGCGTACAATATGTTTACAACCGACAGCGTAAAAGTGCCGGTATTAGGGATTGTTGAAAACATGGCTTGGTTCACACCTGCCGAATTGCCCGAAAACAAATATTATATTTTTGGCAAAGAAGGTGGTAAACGCTTTGCCGAAGAAATCGGGGTTCCTTTGCTTGGGCAAATACCACTCGTTCAAAGTATCTGCGAATCGGGCGACAGCGGTACTCCGGTATCCTTACTCGATGAAAAATCGCCTGCTTCCCTGGCATTCCGCATGCTGGCCGAATCGGTGGCACAGCAAATTGCAATAAGGAATGCTACAATTGACCCAACTCAAATTGTGGAGATTAAATCCTGATTTTAAGAAACTGAAGCTATTTGCCCCCAAAATAACGTAACTATTCAGCCTATGGAATATTTATGTTTTGAGAGTACTTAAATTGCCTAAAGTTAATGCCACTGATGCCTTTTATTCTTTAAATACAGAAGAGTGTCGCATTCATAAATCTGCAATTCTAATCAACTATTTGAATGTAAGTGCTTGGTTAATAAAGCGATTAAAGTTAGCAAGGAACTTTAGGCATTTTAGGCACTCACTACTTTAGGCACTGAAAATTTTAAAATAACTACTAACCCATAAAAAACCAAAGTATGTCAGAATTAGAAACCAAAGTCCGTGGAGTAATTGAACAAATAAGGCCCTACCTTCAAGCTGATGGTGGCGACATAAGTTTTGTTGAAATTACCGATGATAACGTTGTAAATGTTGAACTTAAGGGAGCCTGTGGTTCGTGCCCTTTTAGCCGTATGACTTTAAAAAATGGAGTTGAAGAGGCTATGAGAAAAGTCCTGCCCGAAATCAAATCGGTTGAAGCGATAAATATGTAAACTTGTTTTCCGGTTACTATTGTCAAAATGTACTCCGTTTTTGCTTAAACTTGAATGGATTATATTGTACAAACGGAAAACCAGAATTGTTTCTCAAAAAAATGGCGTACTACATATAAAGTTGTACGTCATTTTTTTAGATAGGTTACGACAAATACCTTCCAACTATCGGCATCCTTCGTCCTTGACCGAAAGCTTTGGGCGATACGCGTAGTATTGGTGGGGTTTGGTGCCTCTTCCACTCGTTCATGTTTACCATTCGCAACACTCGTTTTACGGTCGCTTCATCGAAACCAGCATTAATCATATTGGCTGGGCTTTGCCGGAGTTCGATGTAATTGAATAAAATCTTATCGAGTATTTCATAATCAGGCAAAGAGTCGCTGTCTTTTTGTCCCGGGCGCAATTCGGCCGATGGCGGTTTTACGATGCTGTTGATTGGGATGATTTCGCCGTTGCGGTTTATATAGTTTGCCAATTCATAAACTTCGGTCTTATACACATCGCCCAGGACCGAAATGCCTCCGCACATATCGCCGTAAAGGGTTCCATAACCTACGGCAGCCTCGCTTTTGTTTGATGTATTCAATAAAATATAACCGAATTTGTTGGCCAAAGCCATCAACAACACTGCCCTTACCCTTGCTTGTATGTTCTCCTCGGCAACATTAAACGGAAGGGCATTAAAAAAATGCCCTAATGAACCGAGAATGGAATTATAGCCATCTTTTATGCTGATAATGTCGTGTTTGCAATCCAGGTTTTTAGCCAATGCAATTGCATCATCAATGGAATGTCCGCTCGAAAATTTTGAAGGGAGCAACACGGCATACACATTTTCATTCCCTAAGGCTTCGGCAGCAAGGGCAAGGGTTACAGCCGAATCTATGCCTCCCGAGAGGCCCAAAATAGCTTTGGTAAAACCCATTTTGCCAAAATAATCCTTTATGCCCATTATCAAAGCACTGTAAATCAGGCTTGTTTTATTTTTATTGGCAGACTGATGAGGTGATTCGCTTGTAAGTGCCTTGCCGATAGGGTCGAAATCAACAAAAACAACATCTTCCATAAAATCCTTACAGCAAGTTATTATAGTGCCATCACTTCCAATTGCAGAGGAATTTCCATCGAACAACAACTCCGTTTGTGCCCCAACCTGGTTTACATAAACCAAGGGTAAATTGTACCTTGAAGTATTTGTACGGAGTATTTCCAAGCGGGTTTCTTGCTGCCCATAGGTAAAAGGCGATGCAGCAATATTGATCATGATGTCGGGGTTTTGCAACGCCAACACGTCCATAGGGTTTGTAATGTACAGTGGATCAGGGTTTAGGTTCCAAATATCCTCGCAAATGGTAAGTGCAATTTTTACACCTTTATACGAAATGCATTCGAATAGCCTGTTAGGCTCAAAGTAGCGGTATTCGTCGAAAATATCGTAAGTTGGCAGCAAGGCTTTGTGTGCCATGTACTGAACTTTTCCATCGGCTAAAAGCCAGGCTGAATTGAACAGGTTTTTCCCTTTGCTGTCGGGATTGCGCGATGGGGCACCAACTATTGCCGCAATTCCGGTACAATGTGCCGCTATTGTATTAATTGCATGATAGCTTTTCTCAATAAAATCGTCGAATTCTAAAAAATCCCGTGGTGGGTAGCCACAAACCGAAAGCTCCGCAAACACAACGAGTTCAGCATTCTGTTGTTTGCATTTTTCGATGGTTTCGATGATTTTGGCAGTATTCAGGTCGAAATCGCCAATAATATAATTGAGTTGGGCCAGTGCTATACGCATACTGCAAATTTTTACAAAAATAAAGCCCGGATGGATACCCGGGCTGGAAAATCATATATTTTTTGTTTTAAAACAACACGGAAAATGCCAATTCGAAGAAACTGAGCGTTGATTTTTCGTCACTATCCTTTAAAGTATTGGTAAACCCATTGTTGAAAGTAAGTTCTAAGCCTAATTTTGGGCCTTCTTTCATTTCGTATTCGCCTCCAAGGCCAACAATAAGGGATTCGCGCCAAACGGCTGCTTCGGTGTAATTCGATTTTGGGAAACTTTCGGTACTTCCTCCGGTTTGGGTAAATTCATCTTCTTTTTTCGAACCAATTTTAAATGCTGTCCCAAGACCAATCCGGCCAAAATAGCGCATCCCTTTTATCGGGTTGGTACGCATTTTTAAGGTTAGTGGGATTTCGACATATTTAAACGAGTATTCCCTTGCCATTGAGCCGCTTACGCTGTCAACCACATCAGGGAATTTCATTTTCCCACCATTGAAAAGCATGTTGAACCCGGTAGCAATACTATGGTTTTCGGTAAAATTAAACTCGGCAATAAAACCCCAGGCAAACCCCATTTTTGCACCGTTTCCGGTATAATTATCGGCATCGGGTTTCATCCAGCTAATTTGTGGGGCAGCTTTTAAACCGAAATAGTAGGGTGGGAATTGTGCGTTGGCCGCGAAAGTAACTATGGTAAATAGTAATACTAAGGGAATTTTTGCTTTCATGTTTATAGGTTGGTTGTGGATAAAATATTTTGCAAATATCGGCAATATAAACGTTGGGTCGTGCAAATTTGAATATACGGGTAATTCTAATTTTTTGGTGCGAATAAACTACAGCCAAAACTTAACCAAATTCAAAATATTTTGGCACTTTTACTTTTTGCTTGATCAAAAAGTAACCAAAAATCAAGGCTTTATAAAAATACAATGCGTTTCTAATCCGAAGGTATCTTCCCGCAATACAAGGCATGGGAGATGGCACAATTCCAAACAATTGTCGTTG